>NZ_KI912148.1:2142199-2303988 GCF_000517105.1 Fischerella sp. PCC 9605
TGGCGATCGCTCACCAATCAATCTTATCAACTGAAGATGGCGATGCGTGCCTTTCAATTAGAACAAGTACAAAATATTTCCCAAGCTTCAGGTTATTTACGGCTGGCAACAGAAAGTGATAAAGAATTGTTGGTGCGCTGGTTTGAAGCTTTTTACTTAGAAGCTGTTGGCAAGGTTGAATCAGATCCTAAAGCTTTGATTAACCACCATTTACAGCAGCATACTGCTTATGTTTGGCAGGATCAAGTGAGTGTTTCAATAGCTTGCCGGGGACAACTCACTCCTAACGGTGCGCGGATCGGTTTGGTATATACACCACCAGAATATCGCCGCAAGGGCTATGCTAGTGCGTGCGTCGCAGGGTTAAGCCAAACGTTACTTAACCAAGGACATAAATACTGCTTTTTGTTTACTGACTTGGCAAATCCAACTACCAATCACATCTACCAAGCTATTGGTTATCAACCTGTAGGTGATTGGCATAATTACTGTTTCACTTAAACTACCTGAAAAACAAAGCTCAAACTCGCCCAATTATTCACATCCAAGACATAGGAGTCAGCAGGGATGGTGTTCGGATCGACTTTGACTGTACTGGCGTTGTGCAAATCTTGTAGTACGGCGTGGGCGACTTCTAGGGGGTTTAGGAGTGGTAGAATGCGTTGATTATCGGCGCGGGGATGTTTAGCAGTTTCTAAAGCGCTGAGAGTTTGGCTAAAGGGGGCAGTGCTAAAAATTAATTGGGTTTCATTGAAGAAAGCTGGCCCCTGTATCACCCATTCAAAACCAGCTGTGGTATGTGGCAAGGTGAGTGTTTCTCCAGGAACAATGACGATATCATTAAGCGGGGGTTTGTCTGGGGAACCGTCAGTTTCTGTAACTTTTTGCCACGGGAAAAGCGCGATCGCATTTCTAGCGCTATTTAGTCCCAGAAGCATGCAATATACTGGGCTATTGCCCATGTTTTGCACCCGGTACTGTACCCGGCTACCGATAGGTACGGTAGGCATATGTCCAAGTTCATGACTAACTAATTTCTTACTGGCGGTTTGGGCACTCACAGTTCGCTGTGTTTCACGTTGCATCACCACCCGAGGCGCAATAGTGCTGATTATTTCTAAGTTGGCTTTGACATGCAAGCGAGAAGAACCTTCATTATCTGTGAGTTGCCATAATTTCGCTGCCAGCAGAGTTTGCAGTTTGGAATCTAACCGTTGCACCGCTACTTTTACTGCTTCTCCGGCTTCGCCAAGGGTGCTGGGGATTTGCTCGCTACCCAGAGAAAATAAACCATAACGACTGGGAGAAACTAACAATGAGGTAGACGCGATTAAGTCTTTACTCTTCGCGTCTGGAAGTTTGCCAAACACGTAATCAGCGGGTTGTTCTCCTGCTACTACACTCGATACGTTGGCAACTGTGGCAAAGGCACTTGTCGCATCTACCCGTTCAATTCTTTCCAGCCCCCCATCTAGGGCAATTATTAGATTAATATTTCGAGGTAAAACTCGCACTGCTTCTTGAACGAGTTGTCCGACTTGGGGAGAAATTTTACCTTCAGAAGACGAAATCCGTGTTTTTGCTGTTAAGCCACTACGCGATCGCAATATTAACTCTATATTTGGCCCTGCTTCGCTCACCAGAGTCAACCGAGAATTCACACCGTAGTATTCCAACACTTGGGGTGGCAATCCTGCCAACCACACATGTACTTTGCCATCCTCTTCTGTTGCCGTCACTACTCCCTCTGCACCAAGGGCTTCTTGTAGAAAATTCTCGCTTAGCTGGACTCGCTGTAGATTCTTTTTACCTGTCAATAAGCCTGGTTGTTGCAGGCTACCCAACTGCTGTATTGTACTTCCCACACGGGAGACAAATACAGGTATTGTTACTGCTGGTGTAGTCTCCCATAGATATTGCGTCAAGGCGTAGGTAAATAATCCCGCACTAAAACCTGATAGTTGTATCTCCTGCGCCAACTGATTGGGATTGGATGTTGCAGACATCACCACCGCAGGCAATTCCGTGGCGGCTTTTTCTTGTAGTCTTTTTTGAAAGTCTAGTTCCGCATCTGCCAAAACGGCTTGTGTGGGCATCTGGCGGGCGCGAATTCGCAAATGCCCCGCAGATAAGAAGTTAGTAGGAGCGTAGTAGCTGGTGTCTAATACTGCTGTTACCTTTTCTGTGGGGAGCGATCGCAGCATCAACAACAGCGTTTCTTCTAATAAATAATTGACAGTTTGAGTCTCTTGTGCAGGTGATTCTTCTATCCCATCAGCGGAAATCAAAGCATTTTGCACAGTTTCTGGTGAATTCACCAACCTGATCCGACTGCCATAGCCGCTAAAGTGGAAGACAACTACATCACCAGGTTTTGCTTGCTGCACGAGATGCTCTAAAAAAGCAGACTCAATAAATTTTCTGCTGGCTTGTTCGTCAGTCAAAGACAAGACATTTGACGGTTGGAAACCAAAGCGGTGGATCAAAACTTCCTTTTGTAGTTCTACATCCACCAGGCAACCATTCAGTGCCGGACTTTCTGGATATTGATTAATACCTACTAATAACGCCAATTTGCGTGGGCTGGGTTGTGCCAATGCCTGTTGATAGCGAGTTCCAAAATTGAACCACTCAGCCTCGGCAACACCCAATGCCGCGAGAATAGAGCCAAACCGTTGCAAAAACGTTCGCCGCTTCATAATTAGCTATCAGCCCTCAGTCCTTCAGCTTATGTAAGCTTATCGAGCAGAGGCCTGTAGTGTAAAGTTTGGTTCTAGAAAAAGGGATTGGGGATTGGGGATTGGGGATTGGGGATTGGGGGATGAAGAAAGTCCCTTTCCCCTTTCCCCTTTCCCCTTTCCCCATCACACTGGTACTTTCATTGCCCGTGCCAACTCAGCCGCCACTTCTGGACGGGAAAATTCTGGTGGGGGTAACTCGCCCCGGCGCAGCATCTCCCGTACTTTTGTACCCGACAGGTGAACGCGTTCCTCTGGCTTGCTAGGACTGGTTTTAGTCGTTGCCATTTGCTTGGTGCGCGTGCAGTAAAAGGCGTGTTCAAACATCATTGGCACAATACCTATCTCTTCTGGAGTAAACTCATCAAAGATATATTGAGCATCATAAGTGCCGTAGTAATTGCCAACGCCTGCATGATCCCGTCCGACAATAAAGTGAGTACAGCCGTAGTTCTTACGAATTAAGGCATGGAAAATTGCTTCACGAGGGCCAGCATAACGCATTGCCGAGGGATTGATTGCCAAAATCACTCTATCTTCGGGGTAGTATTGTTCCAGCAAAATTTCATAACAGCGCATCCGCACATCGGCAGGGATGTCATCATCTTTAGTAGCCCCTACCAAAGGATGCAAAAATAGACCATCTACGGTTTCCAACGCACATTTTTGGATATATTCGTGGGCGCGGTGGATGGGATTGCGAGTTTGGAAACCAACAACAGTTTTCCAGCCTTTTTGCTTAAATAATTGCCGAGATTGGGCGGGATCGATTTGATAGGCAGGGAAATGGGGATGGCGATCGCGTTCCAATAACCACACATCACCTGCAAGATTTACCGCGCCTTGATTGTAGACTACTTGCACACCTGGATGTTTTTCATCATCGGTGCGGTAGACATTAACTGCTTCGCGTTTTTTGTCGTAGCGATATTTTTGTGTGAGTTCTAAAACCCCGACAAATCGGCCATCAGGGTTATCCAGGCGAACCAAACCGCCTTCGGTGAGGGGAGCTGCTACTTCCTCACTCACTGAAAGTGTAATCGGAATTGACCATACAGTACCGTTAGCCAAGCGCATTTCGGTAACAGTGCGATCGTAGTCTTCCTGATTCATAAAACCAGTCAGGGGACTAAAACCACCGATCGCAATCATTTCTAGGTCAGAAACAGCTCGCGCGTCAAGCTGCACTCGCGGCAGAAAGTTGGCTTTCGAGAGAAATAGTTCTCTTTGTTCCGGTGTAGCAATGCGATTAACCAACTGCCCACCGTGGGGGAGGATGCCTTCTGGATAGTAACTCAATTTCGTCCCTTCTTTGCCTAACTGCTGTTTTTTTAAGCTATGTTAATAACTTACCAAACCTCAGGCACAGATTGTACACAAAGTTGAGGGATTTATGGGAGTTAGGTTTTTAAGGGTAGGTTTTAGATATTTAGCCCTTTCAAGGTGTAATGTATTTTTCTTGGTGTCCCTACCCTACGGGAAGCCGCCCTTGCGGGCGTCTACGCTGCGCTCGAGGGCAAGCTTAGTGTCTTTGTGGTGAAAAAATTGACTTTTGAACCACCAAGGCACTAAGACACAAAGGTGAAAAGCCCAAAATTCGGGAAATTTTTTGAGGATTTTTACCCACCTTGAAAGGGCTAGTTTTAGATATTTTACGTTTTGACGACTCTTGCACTCTTCGGGTACGACTGGCGTAGACGCGCACAGCGCGGCTCAAGGCAGAGTCAGTTTTTCCACATTTAAATTGCATAATCTGGGCGGGCGAGACGCCCACCCCACAAGAAATTCAACAAAAATGTTCATGCAAATTAAATGTGTTTTAGCTTACCCGAAGGGTGCAATATTTGAGCTAACACATCTTTGTTTAACAGCAGCGATCGCACAGCAAACAGGGAGAGATTTATCTGCAACACCATCATTCAAGCTTAAAACGAGACCTTTCACACTTAAAACGACAATGTTCAAGCTTGAAACGAAAACTTTCATGGTTGAAACGAAAACTTTCATGGTTGAAACGAGAACTTTCATGGTTGAAACGAAAACTTTCATGGTTGAAATGAGAACTTTCATGGTTGAAATGAGAACTTTCAGCCTCAAAACGAGAACGTTCGGATTTCAAACGAGAACTTTCTAGTTTCAAACGAGAATGTTCTAGTTCAAAACGAGAATGTTCTAGAACCTCAATTCAGTAATCCTAAAAACCCAGTTTCTGTTCCTGAAAAGACCAATTTTTCGTTGGCTGTAGAGACGCGTACGCCGCAGGCGTTCCCGCAGGGTAATTTCGTGTCTCTACAAATAAACGTGGTTTTTTAGCCCTTAGGTTGAATACTGAATTGATGTTCTAGTAGTCTGCCACAAAGATTTTGACAGGCTAAGGGAGTTCGTAGTAAGTACTAAGCGTGCTTAAGTGAGGGCTAAACCCTCACTACAAACCTGTGCGATCGCCCACTATCACCTTTGACCAAAATCTCCCAATTTTTGATAAGCAAGGTAAATTGCTTCTAAAAATACATCAGGGCTGACACTTTCTGGTAATTCTTCTAAATTAATAATAGCTTTTACCTGCTTGGCGAGTCGCAGAGCGACTGAACCTCTAGCTTTTGATGACATTCCGTCACGTCTGAGCAAATACTCGCGAATTACAGCAAAATCATCGGGTAACATCGCTGATATATGAGCTGTTTGCAATAATTGTTCAGAGATTAATGTTGCCTGTTCTGAAACAGTGAAAGTTGTTGATGGAGAGTTTGGTTGGGTTTGAATCACAATCGTACCAGCCACCCAATCACCCAAACGTTTTTCGCGGCGACTAAAAATAATCAGAAATGCTCCTAAAAAAAATGTATCGTCAATAGGTCGTAGTAAGGCACGCAGCACCGCTTGTTGCAATCGAATTGTGCGTCCATTGTCCTTAATAACGCGAATCTTCGCAATGCGTTTGCCGGGGGTTTGACCTTGCCACAAAGTTTCAAAAAAGACAAAATATCCTGTGTAAATGGAATAATTGACTAATAGGGCGATCGCAAATAACCAAATGCCTATCTTGTCACTGCCAACAATCTTGATTAACCAATCCAATAGCTGAGCAGAAATTGTTAGCCAAGCAATCAGAAAGGCAATTAACATCAAAGCCAAGACAAGATAATCAATTAGCAAAGCCCAAGCACGATTACCAATTCCAGCCAGAATAAATTCGAGTTCTACGCTTTCTGGCGTTTGGTATTTAACACGATTAAAAATGTGCATTGCAGTCAAAACTAATAGTTTTTAAATTTCGTAATCGCGCAACTTCAAGCCTAGACCCTCTCTACGACTCCTCAGATCGTAGTATATTACTGCTTTGATAGCTTGCCAAAATGGTAAAATAAATGCTCCACTGGCAAAACTTAAAATCATAATTAGCACGACAAAAAGCAGGTTAAAAACAACAGAATTTTGTTGTAATAATGGTGCAAAAGCTAACTGAAGAATAGTGCTAATAATCTGAACAACAATTTGGATAGGTATTGTGATCAAGAACGCAACAAGCGATATCAAAAGAATCCGCCAGACGTAACCCTTAGTTAACTCCCAGCTACGACCAATTGTTGACGTACCATCCACATTATCTTCAATAGCAAGGGGAACTTCTACCAAATAAAATCTTGTCATTAACCAAAAAATCGCTCCTATTACGACAATACCGACCACAATAGCTAGCAGGCCAAAAAGGATATATGTAGCAGGATTTCCTTGTTGACCTATTCCCCCAAACAGCACCGCTGATAAAACACCAGAAAATATAAATAAAACCGCAACACCGATACCAATTCCCACACTCAAAAGAAATATTAACAGCATCGTGATGAAAAACTGCCATAACCTAGAATTGACAAACCGCTGACCGGAGGAAATACTTTCGGGTTGATTGACCAACTCACCAAAAGCCAAACGGGTAATCAGTGCTGCAAGGGCATAAAACTTTGCCCAACCATAAAACGGAACAATTAACCACACGTAAGCTTTCAAAGCAAGTAAAAAATATTCTTTCAGGTGAGAGCGATATAGTCGTAATCCCGCACTGACAACATTACCCAAGCTCAATGGTTGGATGGGGCTAGGAGAACCCTGATTAAATGACATGATTTCCAATACTCCTGTTATTTACGGTATTAAATTTGAGGCTATCTTAAGCTAAGTAAAAGCTAGTATTCCCAAAATTTATGAATATTCAACGTTGGATTGCACGGCGAGAACCAAATTGGCAACGTTTGGAAACGCTGTTAAGACGGGTAGAAAAAAAGGGGCTAAAATCGCTGCAAGCAGCAGAAATTAGAGAGTTAGCAAGTTTATATCGTTCTGTCTCCGCAGATTTAGCACGTGCCCGCACTCAACAAGTTAGTAATACTCTGATCCAAAATTTACAATCATTAACAACACGTGCCTACACACAAATTTATCAAGGTTCGCGGCGACAAGAATGGCAAGCAGTACTGGAATTTTACTGTTGGGGATTGCCAAGTACGATACAGCAGACATTGCCGTATATTGCTTTTGCCACCGCCTTGTTTTTGCTGGGGGCGTTAGTTGCTTGGTGGTATGCATGGCAAGATCCCAGCTTTTTATCGCTAATAGTACCCGAAAGTATGGTTAGCAAAGTTCGCGATGAACATGAATTATGGATGGGATCAATTGTTGGGATTGAACCTTTGGCATCTAGCAACATTATGATTAATAACTTGTCGGTGTCTTTTGGTGCGGTTGCTGGTGGAATTACAGCTGGGGCATACACAGCGTTTTTAATGGTGTTTAATGGTTTATTGATTGGTGCTGTTGGCACTCTCGTAGGACAAAACAATCTTGCTTATCCTTTTTGGGCGTTTGTATTTCCACATGGTGCTTTAGAATTACCGGCAATTTTTTTCGCTGGTGGTGCAGGTTTTTTGTTAGGAAAAGCACTTTTATTTCCTGGTCAATATCGCCGTGCCGATGCATTTAAATTCTACGGTTCTCAGGCAGTGCAGTTAGTATTTGGCATCGTGCCAATGTTAATTATTGCTGGCATCATTGAGGGTTTTTTCTCTCCTAATCCTCGCGTGCCATTACCTTTAAAATACTTGGTTGGGATGGGATTATTTATGCTTTTGGTAGGCTATTGTCGCCGCAGTAAAGATAGATTAAGTCTCTAATTTAGAGGTGATTTATAAAGTGAATATTAAGACCTCTAATCCTTACTTTGATTGTAGATCCTCCCTTAATCCCCCCTTAAAAAGGGGGGAAGTAATTTCTAGCCCCCCTTTTTAACTTCCTTACCATCCAGAGATATTTATGTTAACGAACCACATAGACGCGCGCAGAGCGGCTTTTCGTAACTATCAGCAAATTATTGTAGCGTTGAGGCTATAAGGCTGATGAACAAAATTGACCAAACGATACCAAGGTTCCCGATAAAATAAAAAGGAAGTAATTAAAGGTGAAAGATGACTACCAAAGAATTATTAATCCAAGAAATAGAAACTTTACCACCGGAGTTGTTAACAAAAGCACTCGATTTGATTCGTTCTATTAAGGTTAACTATACAAAAAAAGAGTCGGAACCAGTGCAACAAGAATCTATCTCCTTAACCGATTCTACAGAAACTTCCAGCGAGAAAGAGCAACTTACATACCGTCCCGCTTCCGGACGTTCTATCCTGCGACACGCTGGTACTTGGGAAGGTGACGACTTTGAGGAATGTCTTCAGTCAGTATATGCTACCCGTGGTAAAGCTAAATTTGATGAAGAAAACCCATTTGAATAATGTATTTACTAGATACGAATCATTGTAGTGCGATTATTTTAGGCGAGCCAAATGTTATTCGTCGCATCAGTGAAGTTGGAGAAAATAACATTGCAACTTGCATAATTGTGCAGGGCGAACTTACATTCATGATGGAAAAATCCCAACGGAGGGAAACAAATCTGGCTCGGTTGGCAGAATTTATAGAAGATATTCGCATTTACTTGTTAACGGAAGACACAGCTACCATTTACGGTCAATTAAAAGCGGCTTTATTCCATCAATTTGCACCTAAGAATAAAAACAAACGGCGAAAAACTAAAATCGCCGATTTGGGTTTTGATGAAAATGACCTTTGGATAGCTGCGATCGCACTGCAAAATCATCTAACTGTTGTTTCCAGAGATAGCGATTTTTCGCGAATTCAAAAGGTGAGAAGCTTTTCTTTAGAATCTTGGGTTTGATTTGCTGCAATTGGAAATTTCTTGTTGATATATCAGTTGATTGGAGATGATGGTAGCAAAACTAGTTTAGATGTTAAAATTCCTCGTCCCCTTGTGGGCGAGGAATTTGATAATGGGTAATGGGCCAATTACCAAATCATAGTAAATTTCGCGCCTTGAGTTGCAAATATTTATCTACTAACTGTTCTGTAATCTGATTTGCTGGTGCATCTAGTACTAATACGCCTTTCTGTTTCAGTTGGGCAAATGCTAACTGTCGCTGTGCTAATAAGTCTAAAGCAACTGCACGGGTGTATGCAGTAGCAACCCCTCCTAAGTCATCAGAAGGGGGAATGTGTGCTAGACGATCTACTTGGGGATCGCGCAAAGTCACTGCAAAGGAAAGATAGCGCGGTGTGAGTCTAGAAAGTGCAATCAGAAGTTCGGCAGAGGCGGTACTATCAACTATGTCGGTAATAATGACTATCAGCGCCCTGCGGGTTTGCTGCTGGACTACATGAGTTACCGCACCCATATAATCAGATTCAAGTAAAACTGGTTGAATCGGAGTCAGACGGTCAATTATACTACCTAAATGGTTTTGTCCGCGTTCTGGGGGAATCCACGTATGCATCTGGCGATCAAATACACCTACACCAACGCGATCGCCCCTATGTAAACCCGCCAAAGCTAAAGATAATGTTGCATTCAAACCCCAGTCAAATCGCCGCAAACCCTGCACTCTTGCTGTCATCAATCTTCCCCGATCTAGCAAAATCAGCAAAGTTTGCTCTTGTTCCGGTTCTAACACCCTCACTAATGGCGATGAATTGCCGTAAGTACCCACCCGACGCGCAGTCGCTTTCCAATCAATAAACCGCAAATCATCGCCAGTACGATAGTTCCGCAATTCGGCAAACTCTGTACCGATGCCTAACTGGCGAAATTGACGCATAGAACCAGAAGATTGCAGTGTCAGACGAACAGAAAGCGATCGCAATCCCACCAAATCTGGATAAACCCAAACTTTTAGACTTTGGGGAATCTTCCAATCATCCCAAGCTAACCCCCAAGCACTGAGTTGTCGTACCTGAATATCCCCCCAAGGAAACTCTCCCCGCTGTGTTGGCTGAACAGTATAAGTCAATTCCTGAGTAGTTTGGCTGAGAATAACAGCGCTTAGTGTTGGCAGAGATACTCTAAACTCAGCTGGGTAATAGTCGCGAATTTGGATTACAGCCTTCGCCTTTCCCGATGTGACTCGCAGCACAACCAGATTATCTCGCCCCACAGATAATCGCGGTAGTAATTCGCGTAACACCTGTACTCGATG
This sequence comes from Fischerella sp. PCC 9605, assembly GCF_000517105.1. Taxonomy (GTDB): domain Bacteria; phylum Cyanobacteriota; class Cyanobacteriia; order Cyanobacteriales; family Nostocaceae; genus PCC9605. Next base: position 2,152,473 of record NZ_KI912148.1, read on the forward strand.
ACGGCGAACTCGCACAGCATCCACAACCATTAATGCCAAAACTACCACATCAAATAGCAAAGTAATAGCGATGCTAGTGGAAATGCTGAGAAACACAGCTAAAATTGGGGCGATCGCAATTCCCAAAATTAACAATAAATAAACTCGTCTGGCAGGAATCATATTTAAGAAATTGGAACTAAGTGAACCAAATTAAACAGGGGAATTTTTAGCGATCGCATTTATTCTTTGGCAAACTGTTGCTTCTCCAACTGGGCAATATCCTGCATCGAGTTTTGTAACCATTCTTGAATACTTGCTTCCCATCCCTGAGTAAACTCGGTGTTCAACCAAGTGTCAACAATAGCCAAAGCGTCTTCAGGTGAGGTAATGAACCCTCCCAAAGTGAGGATATTGGAGTTATTGATCGAGCGAGATTTTTCAGCTGCATTTGGATTCTCGCACACAGCCGCATAAACACCAGGGTGCTTGTTAGCGATGATAGCCATCCCCATACCAGTGCCACATACTAGGATACCCCGTTCCGCTTGTTGGTTTCCTACCCTTTGAGCTACCACAGTTGCTGTTTCATAATAAGGCGTGGTGGCAGTGCGATCGCCAATACCTAAGTCTTCTACTTCTATGCCTTTATTAAGTAGATGTTGCTTAACTGCTTCCTTCAGTTCAAATCCATAGAAATCGGCTCCCAGTGCAATTTTCATGGCTATTTTCCTCACCCTAGTTTTAGAAAAATCTTACTGTTGTTATTACAGTTATTTTTTTGGGGCTTACGCATTTTTAACAAATACTTTCCCATCAAGCTCACCTTGGTACTGGTACTTTATTTAGTATCGATGCGATCGCCGCATCTATTTGCAAACCATCCAGCAGCGCTTCCGGTTTAAGAATCAGGCGATGACGCAACAACGGAGGTGCTACTGCTTTCACATCATCTGGAGTGACAAAATCCCGTCCTGCTAAGTATGCAGTTGCTTGCGCTGTCACAAACCAAGAATTAGCAGCGCGAGGTGATGCACCCAAAGCTAAATCTGGATGCTGTCGCGATGCACGTACCAATGCCAACAGATAATCAATAATCGCCTCTGAAACTTTCACTTGTTTGGCTTCTTGCCGTGCCTGTAAAATTTCGGGTACTATGGCTACAGGTTTAAGACGGGCTATATCAAAGCGACGTGCTGCAAAACCCGCCTGTCGATTTAATAACATTTGCTTTTCTGCTGCTTCATCGGGGTAATCTACCACCAACTTGAATACAAACCTATCTAGTTGCGCTTCTGGCAAGGGATAAGTACCTTCAAATTCCAAGGGGTTTTGGGTTGCAATCACCCAAAATAACTCAGGTAAGGGTAAACTTTCACCATCCAGCGTTACCTGCATTTCTTCCATAGCTTCCAGCAACGCCGCCTGTGTTTTGGGGGGAGTACGGTTAATTTCATCTGCCAACAGCACTTCGGTAAACACTGGCCCCTTTTTCAAGGTAAAACTGCGGCTATTTAAATCAAAAATATTCGTACCGATAATATCGGCAGGCAATACATCTGGCGTGAGTTGAATGCGGCGAAACTCCGCTTGAATTATCTGTGCCAGCACTTTTACCAAGAGTGTTTTACCTGTTCCTGGTACTCCTTCCAAAATAACGTGTCCACCCGCAAGCAACGCTATCAGTAGCTGTTGTACCAGAATGGATTGTCCGACAATGACTCGGTTCAGCGCTTGGCTAAGGCGATTAAATACAGAATGGCTTTCGCTCATGTTGTTATTTATACTGTTATTGGTTAGTGGTTGGTTGTTGGTTGTTGTTTGGTAGTTGGTACTACTAATCAATGTACAGAGGTGCCATGGCACGTCTCTACAACCACTAACCACTAACCAACAACTACCAACAAAACGTGATATTTATGTTTATTTACGCACAGTTACTTATTTCAGCAAGTAATTTTTAATTTTTAATTTTTAATTTTCCGTAGGGTTTGCCATTTCCCCAACCAGCTAATCAAGTCTCGTTCGCTGATGCGGTGTTTTCGAGATTGTTGCTGCAAAACAGCATCTAGTTCTGCCGTAGCAATACCTATTTGCTGCTGCCAAGCATTGACTAAAGTTTGCTTATCTAGTAATTCTGGCCCTAATCCCAAGGCTTTTTGAAGTTGCAGTTGTTCTTGTTTACCGATCGTATCAATCACAAAGTCGGTGGATTGAGCTTTTTGCAGCACTCCTGCTAATGCTTGGATGTAGGCCTCGCTGTTATCAAGTTCTGGTGTATCTAAAGCTACTAGCTTACCAAAACGGCGATTCTGCGCCCAAATGAGCACCACTAGCAAAATGCCTGCCTGGATAAATGCAGGAAATAATGGGGTTTTAATTAAATAACTGAATAAGTTCCCTTCGCCTTCACTCTTTCTGACATCCGCATCTTTGTAGCCGTGGATGTACTCATCTACAAATACTAAGTTATTTTTTTGTGTAACTAAATTAGCTAAATACTGGAAATTACTTAAATAATCTTGATAGGCATTAGCAGCCAAGTGGGGAGTAGTAGAAAAAATAACTTTGCCTTGACCATGTTTTTCTTCCCAGACAATAGCACCAAAGCGATCGCCTAAAGAAATTTTCCCGTTCTTTGATACAGAAGGCTTTCGTCGTCGCGTTGCGATTTTGACATCACCAAAGGGTGAGTTTTGCATGGTGCTAAACTTAGCCGCTGTCACCTTTGCGCCCACACCTAGAACTACTAAAGTATTGCCAGCCTTTACCCATTCTTTTTGTTCAGACAATAGAATTGGTTCACTTAACAGGCTATTAATTCTCAAGAGAGTGACGGGACGTTCCTCTACCTTTAAATCCCCAAAAGGCTTTTGCCAGCGCTTGATCGTCGTACCGCGTTCTTGCATAAAAGCATACCAAGCACCATAGCCATCAGGGGCGCGGCTATAGGTGGAACCACTATTAATTTTGCTACTACTGGGAGCAGCGATGAAGGTAAGTAAGATTATTACTGCTGTGGCGATCGCACCTAGCCAGACAAGACGGTTTGAGCGTTTCATATCAAAAGGCTAATGGTTAATAGCTAATGGTAACAGAGCAATTAAGTAGGTAGACGGGAATAAACATAACTATGTCAAGACATATAAAAATGCCTGTAAGGGCAAAGCATTTGTATGTATATCTTGATATCAAAACTGAATGTACTAGTACAAATGCTTTGCCCCTACCCAATGACGAATGACGAATGACAAATGACGATCGTAGCGAGTTAACTTTATTTGTGCCGATCTACTTAGCTATTAACTATCTCTTGATATGCCTGCTGACACTGCTCATAATTTTCCGGTAAAATTTCGGTGCTGCCAAAACACAATCGTTCGTGAGTGGTAATCAAAGTCTCGTAAGGCTGGATTTGCGGACGAGATAAGCCTAGCAATTGCAGATATTCACCATCAGTGCGGCTTTTTTTGTGAGGGAGAATGGCTTTTTCGTGCAAGTGCTGCAACATCGCCAAATAAAGACAGCGACAAGCCTCTCGGTAATTTTCCTGACGGTAAAATTCTTGCGATCGCGCCAACAAATTAGCTACCGACAATTCATTGTCTTGAACTTTAGCATCAGAATTATTAAGATTACTACCTCTAGCAAGCCAGGAATATAAATAAGGACTAAATTCTCGCCACAACTGCCAAACCAACCAAGCTAAGAACAAGCCTAGTCCTAGCCAAAACAAAAACTTCAACAGTGATATGAACCAAGGATCTATCGACCATCCAGAAGGTAATTCTGGCAGCGTCGCATCGAAGCGAGACAACTGGTATTCAAACCATTCTCCCACTTGTTGCTGAAACAGAGAAATCTGCCAACCCCAACTAGTCTTTTCAAAAGAATCCGTCGTCATATCATTACAGAACCGTCAACTGCCATAATTTGTGTTTGTATGAATGTACTAGAGAAAGATAATTCGCTGAATTAAGTAAGCGCTTACCAATTTGAGCTTGGATGTAATTGAGTTTAGCGATCGCTTTGACTATTGTCTATCTGAGTTTTGCAAAACTATCCGAAACCCGTGAAAAATCCGGCCATAAATCCAAAGTGACTCTGGATAGTCCTTTTATTTGTTTTTTCACAGGCTGTTGTGTTTTTGGTGCTTGAGGTTGGGGAGTTGCCAATTGTAAAATCATCTCCAGCAACCAAGGACAAAGGCGTTGACACCATACTGCTAAATGACTGTGCCATCCAACTAAAATTTCCGGTGAATCTTTTTGCAATCCACAGATGAATGCTTTAGCCACTCGTTGGGGAGTCATCGGCATCACCCAGCGAAATAACTTTAAGTCGCGCACCATGTCTGTATCTGTAAGAGTTGGCAGTAATGCTAACACCGGGATATTGTATGGGGCTAGTTCGCGGCGTAAAGCTTGAGTGAAACCTAAAATCGCAAATTTGGTAGCTGAATAAGTCGCCATAGTTGGTGCAGCCACCTTCCCCATCAAGCTAGAAACATTAACTATTGTTCCTTCCCTTCGGCTTGCCATGCGTCTAGCCATCATATGAGTTAGGGTGTAGGTTCCCAACAAATTCAGAGAAAGTTCCTCTTGAACCTGGGGTAGTTTAGATTGCAAAAAGGAATTTTGGTAGGCTACGCCTGCACAGTTTACCAGCAAATGAATCGGGCCATAACTGCGCCAAAGTTGGGCAACGGCAACATTCACAAACACTGGCTTAGTCAAGTCTAATGCCATGATTGTGGTTTCTACTCCCATCGCCTCTATTTCTTTAGCCACCTCTGCTAACTTTTGGCGATCGCGTGCAACTAAGATCAGCCGCTTCATGCCTTGTTGCGCCAGTTCCAGAGCAATGGCACGCCCAATACCACGGGAAGCCCCAGTAATTAGAGCTACCTTGCCTTGAATATTCATGGATTTGAACCTCCATACTTCCAGTCTTACCGCACCTTAGTCATACAATCGCTATCAGAGCTTTTCCGCAATTGAGTACAAAGTAAGACAAATTATTGAATCTATTGAATTTCACTTAAAATCCAAAGCCGAAAATTAACACTTCACGCGATCGGCAGAATGGATATAACTCATAATTTACTCCTCTCCTAGATACTAGGATTCACCTGTATCGCTAATTGCCTTACACACTTTAACAATTAAAACAAGTACCTGCAATATTTGTTAATAAGAATATCTTAATAATTCTTAAAAACAAAAGTATATGAAGTATGTATATATAGACTGAGCAATATTTTTTTATATAAGTTATTCTTAATAATTGTTGATTAATATCTTGATTTTCTGACAACCAGTTCAAACTTTTCCTATTTTCCCAAAAAAGAGGCTATTTACCGGAATTTTCACAGCTAATCCATAGCTGAAACACAATACAGACATATATCGTCTATATACTAATTATTGACTTAACTAGTTAGCAAATTAAGATTTACGTCTGATGTAAATTAAAATGGCAGACAAAAATCATATTTTGGAAATCGTTCACAGATGTACTGGGTACTGGTGAGACCACTTCCCGTCTTGGCTTGGTGCCAGATGGGAAAGTGGCGTAGACGCCCCTTGTGGGCGGTGAGCAGCGCGCTCCAAAGGGGGTTTCCACGCCACGTGCTACAACGCTTGGTACACCCGCAACGCAGTGGCTCCCCATGAGCGACTGCGTAGACGCGCGCAGCGCGGTGAGCAGCGCGGTCTTGGGGGTTCCCCCCATGAGCGACTGCGAACCCGAAGGGCTTCTCGCAGAGTACCCGAAGGGCTTCTCGTAGAGTAGGGTGATTGGGTACTGTTGCTCCCTAGTCCCGTGTTCATCGGTGGTCGTTATCATATGAAAACTGGATGTTTGCAATCAATTTAGTACTTGGTATGGCTATGCAAGTTCAGTAAATTCAAATTGGACGCGATTTAGAAACACAGATAATTAGGACGATTTAATCAGAAATAAAATGACAAATATAATATAAAGAAGCAAAAGGAGGTAAGCGCCTGTAGAATAGTAAAAAATTAAAATTTATAAGCAATTCCTACATTTTTTAACTTTTAAATACTTCGCGTGCAATCAGAATTAAAAAGGCAGAAGGCAAAAAGAGAACCCAAAAATTGGCTATTGAGGGCGAATTTTTGGGGTTCCCCTCCTACCTTCTTCACTTATGTGGAACAGCCGAACTGTGTGCATCTGTCCATCAAGATTCAATTAATCCTACAGGACAAGCAACATTTGTTCCTCCTAACCCGCAATACCCACCAGGGTTTTTGCCTAAGTATTGCTGATGGTAATCTTCCGCGTAGTAAAATTCTGGTGCATCGAGGATTTCTGTAGTAATCTTTCCATGACCTGCATTGCTGAGAGCTTTTTGATATGCGTCCCGCGATGCTTCTGCTAGCTTTCTTTGTTCTTCAGAATACACATAAATCCCAGAGCGGTATTGAGTACCAACGTCATTACCTTGACGCATTCCTTGGGTAGGGTCGTGGTTTTCCCAGAATACTTTGAGTATGTCAGTGTAACTAATCACTTTGGGATCGTATACAACGCGCACCACTTCGTTATGACCAGTCATTCCAGTACAGACTTCCCTATAGGTGGGGTTAGGAGTGATCCCAGCAGCGTAACCCACTGCGGTAGTGAAAACTCCAGGAAGTTGCCAAAATTTGCGTTCTGCACCCCAAAAGCACCCCATCCCAAACATGGCCATTTCCATACCTGCCGGGAAAGGAGGCAGGATAGGATTACCGTTGATATAGTGACGGTTGGTTACTGGCATAGACTCTGCTCGTCCAGGCAAAGCTTCTTCATGAGTGGGCAAGGTTAATTTTTTACCAAATCCAAATAGCACCATTGACTTAGACTCTGATTGGTGAAAATTATTTTTACTTTACTTAATATTATGAACTACCCTTGCACAACACTAAGCGCTAAGTGCAGGTTAAATAATTGCAACCGTCATTCTGGTCTGTCAACAAAGTTTTGATGGGTTCGTAGTCAGGACTTTAGTTCTGAATTTTTAAGCACTGAAGTGCTTACTACAAACCATTAAAATTAATGACACAGACTACTACTAACAAATGACTAATGACTATTGACCATTGGCTCGTTCTTGCTCAATTACAGCGGGTTCAGAGAAATAACTATTAATTTTATTCAGAATCGGTATTAATAGCACCAGCATCACAGCAGAGAACATGTCCCCACCCCAACTGTCATGCAGCCAGTGAAAAGCAGCTTCTTGACCTGTACCATGAAAATACGTAAGTAAAGTGTTGCGAATGATATTGCCGCTAACACTAATTAATACGGCTATTGATAAAAACGAAATGGTTTTATGGCGGGAAGACAAAGCACCAGTCCAATAAAGTAGCATCAAGCCAACATAGAGAGTAGTAAACAACATTTTTAACCCTGCACAGTAGGGAGCCACTTCTACAATGCGTCCTCCTACATATATGTTGATTTCATCAACAGTTACTGCCATACCAAACTGATTTAAAATAAAACCCGCAGTGCCAGCGATGAAGCTTTGTAGAGGAAAGGTATAGGGAGCAATTAAATAAGGTACTAGCGTTGGCGTTGCTAGAAAAACTAACAGCAGGGGAAATCTTTGCAATTTCAAACCTGGAATTCCTTTGAACCACAAGCATAATCCTGTCAGTATGGTGGGAAAGGAAAGATTAACCCATTCACTGATACCACTTAGATAAAAAATGCCTCCTACTAACAAAAATACAGCACCTAAGGGATGGATACGATTTGGTAGTCTTTGCCATAACTTCCGATTTTTCCAAGTTATATAAGCAGCGAAAGGTAAACCAATAATACCGTGACTAAAATATTCGTGTTCTGTACTAATATTTTTGTTCAGCCAACCATCTAACCAATGGAGTAAAAGGGGAGCATAAAGCAGCCCCAAAATACCTAAAATGCCTAGGCTTAATAATTGTGGTGAAATAGTATGTTGAAATTGACGCTGGTTCAGCATAATTTTTAGCAATAGTCATTAGTCATCGATCATTAGTCATTAGTCATTTGTTAGTAGTTGTAGAGACGTGCCATGGCACGTCTCTACATTGGTTAGTGGTTAGTGGTTAGTGGTTGGTGGTTGGTTGTTGGTGGTTAGTGGTTAGTGGTTATTCCCCAACTTCTTCCACTCTTCCACTCTTCCACTCCCCCACTCTCCCCATCTCCCTTATCTCTGCCTTCTGCCTTAATTCAAGCTAATAAAAGCTTTTCGGAAGGAGAATTAGTTGCTAGTGTATGGGCGATCGCACCTGTGATTTCCTGAATTTGGCTATTGCTCAAACCTGGATACATCGGCAACGATAAAATTTGCTTTGCCAGCATTTCTGCATGAGGAAAGTTACCGACTTGATAACCTAAATCAGAAAATGCTGGCTGGAGATGACAGGGAATGGGGTAGTGAATGCCTGTTTGAATTCCTGCGGCTGTTAGTTGTTCTTGGAGTGCAGAACGTTCTATAGGACAAGTTTCACAAACTCTGATTACGTACAAGTGATAAACGTGTCCCTCGCCGCTGTGGTTTTTTATAGGGATAATTCCGCTTGCTGCTAGGGGTGCTAGTTGAGTAGCATACTGCTGGGCGATATTTAGGCGATCGCGATTCCACTGCGGTAGATATGGTAATTTTTGCTGCAATACTGCTGCCTGGATCGTATCTAAACGGCTATTTGTACCTGCTTCTGTATGAAAATACTTTCGGGATGCCCCATAATTCCGCAAGCGTACCATTTTTTCAGCTACATCTGGATCTCGCGTAACGAGCATTCCCCCGTCACCAAATCCTCCCAAATTCTTGCTGGGATAAAAACTAAAAGCTGCTGCTATCCCTACTGAACCAGCGCGATATCCCTCTCGTTCGGCTAGATGTGCCTGTGCGGCGTCTTCAAAAATTAGTAGTTTGTAGGTGTCGGCTAAATCCAAAAGCTGTTTTGGCGATACCATTTGACCATAAAGATGCACAGGAATAATAGCTTTGGTTTTTGAAGTAATTGCCTTTGCGGCTGCGTTTAAATCAATTAAAGCTGTTTGGGGATCGCAATCTACAAAAATCGGTTTTGCACCTGCACGTAACACGCCAATTAATGTTGCTACAAAAGTATTGGCTGGCAAAATCACTTCATCTCCAGAACTAATATTACAAGCTTGTAAACCAAGGGCGATCGCATCAGTTCCACAGGCAACACCAATTCCATATTTTGTATCAGAAACCGCAGCAAATGCTGCTTCAAAATCTGAAAGTGTTTGCCCTAAAACAAAATCTCCTTGTTTCAATATATTCTCAATTGCCTGTAGGAGATGATTGTAAATTGGTTGGTGTTGTAAATTCAAGTCAACAAAAGGAATTGCTATTGATAGATTATTATTCATTTTCATAAATACTCAAAAATTCGATTTCAAAAAATAGTAGATATTAGTTAGTTGTTGTTTGTTATTTGTTGTTTGAAACAACCACCAATCAACGACCAACTACCAACGACTAACAATTCCCTATTCCGATTAGTGTTATCTTACCCAAGTAGAATCGGATACTAACGTAGTCAAGGATTAAAATTAGCAATACTGAGTATAATCATAACCAAGGAGAAAGAATATCTGTATGGCTCTTAGGCAAAAAAGTAGACCCTTAGCACTGCCTTACTGAAGTAAAAACTTTCGGTCAGTGAAAAATTTTACTCCCACCTTGTTGATCCGACAGAAAATTGGGGAATGCTTAAAAATAGCAAATAACCCAGAGACAGTGGTTATATGAATTACATTATCGAAAAATTATCAAGGTAGCGATGGTAATGGTAGAGCCTGAAAACAAATTGTTGCCCTTGAAGGATGGTTGGGCATCCCCGGAAACCCGAGAACAACAACGCCTCAAGGCTTTGTCAGAATTAGGTTTGCGACAACCAGAAACGATTCCAGTTTTTGAAGAAGCGACTCAAACTGCTGCTCATTTTTTGGAGGCACCAATTTCCATTTTGGGATTTGTGGATCAAGAACGCCATTGGTTTAAATCAGCAGTGGGTTTATCTAGGTTGGGATTAATGAATCAGTTGGCACAAAACCGTCAATTGTTACGCCGGGAGTCTTTTTGTACCCAGGTGGTAGAAAATTCGCAAATAATAGTAATAAATGATACAAAAAAACTAACTGATGCAGAGCTTGTTGCCAGCAAGTTGCTACTAGATTATGGCATTCGTGCTTATTTGGGGGCGCCACTATTTGATGCTTCGGGAAATTGTTTGGGCGCACTAGCGGTAATGGATTTAGTACCGCGCAACTTTACTAATCGAGACGTTGAGTTTTTACAAATCATCGCTCGTTGGAGTATGAGTGAATTTGAACGCAACCGACTCCTGCAAGCGACTTCAGAAAGCAATATTTCCAAGAGTCCTCCTGATTGGTCACTCCCAGAAGCAAATACCAGTGAAATTAGAATCACCCCTGTTACATTTTCAACTAACTCAGCTCCTACTAACCAACTCAAGTTGGAACTTTTAGGGCAGTTAACTCAGGAGTTGCGTACGCCTTTAACATCTGTATTAGGCATGGCTAGTGTTCTCGGCCGTGAAATTTACGGACCTTTGACTACTAAGCAGAGAGAATATTTAGAAATTATCCAACATAGCGGTCGGTACTTGCTTTCCCTAGTCAATGAAATTTCTGAACTGGGAGCAATGGATGAAGCTGAGAAAGCACTAAATCTCGCTCCTGTAGATATTGAAATGCTATGTCAACAAGCAATAAATACTCTGGAAGAAGCAGCTAATCGCCGCGAGCAAGATATTCGCTTGTCTCTCGAACCAGGACGCAATCGCATTTTGCCTTTAGATAAAGACAAGGTGCGACAAATGCTGTATCACCTAGTTTTCAGCGTGATTCAGTTATCTGCTACAGGTAGCGTTGTGCGAATTCATGTTTCTTATAAAGACGATACGTTCAATATTACAGTTTGGGTTTCGCATCCTTGGTTAGGAGACGGTATCACTGAAGTTGACCCTTATTTTTGCCCTAGCGCAGCGCCACTGCTGGAACTATCAGGTGAGACAGCAATTTTTAATACTCATTTAGAAAACCAGGAAGAAGCAGACAGCTTGCCACTAGTCGCAAACAAGTCTCAAGATATGAGAGTTTCCACCTCAAGTGTGCTGGATGCGACAAAACGGCATGGTAGCCTCTCACGCGAAAGCTTGGGTTTGTTACTCAGTTGTCAGTTGGCAGAACTGCACGGCGGATATATTTCAATTCAAGGTTCGCCAGAATCTGGATTTCGCTACGTGCTGAGTTTGCCACTAAATCAAGAGAAAGCAGAAGCAATGAATGATGTTTCATCAACTACCGCTTCTTCTTAGCAGTCATCATAAACTAATAGGGAATGGGGAATGGGTGAGAATTATGAATAATGAATGCTTAATACTGAAAATTTCAGAATTCATAATTCATAATTTTTTTCTTCTGTCTTCAATTAGCATGGACTATGAACTGGAAGTTTTTCAAATTTTGAGAAATACCAAATTATTATAAATCCAAGTTCTCTGCTCTATGCTAGTTGTTTACAGCATCATATGAATCTAATCTGGCAAAAATTCACTTTATCCTATTTACCACTCAAAGAATATCTCAACACCAGCTACCTACATGGTTCTCTTGTGGGGCTGTTGCGCTCTTGGCGGCAAACCAGTATTTTGTTGCAGTGGGGAGACATAATAGCGGCTGCCTTAGTTAGCTTGGTGTTGGTGTTAGCACCATTTACGGTGAATAATACAACTCTGCTAGGGCTTTTGCTGGCAGCTTGTGCGGCATTCTGGCTACTGTTGACTTTATCTGATGAAGTCACATCCTCAAATACTTTGCTTGTCACCCCGATTCACTTATTAGTGTTGCTCTACTGGGGAGTTAGTGTAGTTGCTACAGCTTTATCTCCAGAGAAAATGGCAGCTTTAAAAGGGCTGATAAATTTTACACTCTATTTGCTGCTGTTTGCACTGTGTGCCAGAATACTCAAATCACCCCGCATTAGATCTTATTTGCTGGTTTTGTACTTGCACGTGTCTTTGTTTGTGAGTATCTATGGAGTGCGGCAAAAGATTTTTGGTGCTGCACAGTTGGCAACGTGGGTTGACCCTGAATCTCCATTGTCAAAAAATACCAGGGTCTATAGTTATTTGAGTAATCCAAATTTGCTGGCTGGATATTTGTTACCAGCTGTGATTTTGAGTTTAGTGGCGGTGTTTGCTTGGCAAGGATGGCAGCGTAAAGCTTTGGCTGTCACTATGTTTGTTGTGAATATGGCCTGCTTCCGTTTTGCTGACAGTCGTGGTGGCTTTATTGGCTTGGCGATCGCTCTAATTTTCCTAGTCTTGCTACTGCGCTACTGGTACGGTCAGTACCTACCCCGGTTTTGGCGCATTTGGTTAGTACCGATGCTGTTGGGGTGTTTTTTGGCTGTGTTTGTGGTGATGTTTGGAGTTTCAGAAACTTTTCGCCTCCGCATTACCAGTATTTTTGCTGGTCGTGAAGATAGCAGTAATAACTTCCGTATGAATGTTTGGACTGCTGTGTTTAACATGATTCACGACTATCCGATTTTTGGTATTGGGCCTGGACACGACGTTTTTAATAAAATTTACCCACTCTACCAACTGCCTCGGTATAATGCCCTCAGTGCTTATTCGATTTTGCTAGAAGTTGCTGTGGAAACTGGATTAATTGGTTTGGCTAGTTTCCTATGGTTTTTAATCGTGACATTTAATACAGGTTGGTTGCAACTCCAACGATTCCGGCAATTAAATAGTGTGAATGGTTTGTGGTTAATTGGGGCGATCGCTGCTTTGGCAGGTATGCTAGGTCATGGTTTTGTGGATACTGTGTGGTATCGTCCAGCAGTCAATAGTATCTGGTGGCTATTGGTGGCTTTAGTAGCTAGTTACTGGATACCTTTAGCTCAAGACCAAACTCGACAAGTAAATTCACCCAATCCAGAACCCACAGCAAACTAAAGCCTGCTCTAGAAAATTAAAAAGGCCTTGGGAAAGAAGAAACCCAAGGCTTTCTGTGTGTTGTCATCTTTATTAAAAGCGTGTGTTATGGAAAAATTTTTGGTTACATCCGCTTACACATTTACTGGACAGCGATTAACAAAATTATTCTCTGTAGGTAGTGCCACCAACAGCGTTAGGATCGCGATAACGAGTTGGTTCATCGGAGCGCTTCCTACCAGCCAAACCAGCTAGACCTAACAAACCAAGTAATCCTAACCAACCCCAATCAAAACCATCGTCATATCTGGTAGTAGGTGTGGTGGTAGTGGTATCAGGAGCGGTTGGCGTGGTTTGTGCTTGTGCGGGTAAAGTCAAGGGCAAAATTGTCATACCCAAGGTAACGATGCCAGCGCCAACAACTTTAGTGAAATTGCTTTTCATGGTGAAAGTTCCTCATCTGTTTCAAAGTTATTCACCACTCTATCGAGACTCTATATGAACAAAATCACTCTATAGCCATAAACTCAACACTTTAAACTCACGCTTAAGATATATTAAACGCTGCCATCCTTACAGGGGTTGGGATAGGACTTATATTCAGTCAAGCATATATATTGGTTTATTGACACTCCCACAGCTACGTGAATTTCGCGCAAGCGCTCATTCCCGTAAAAAGCCGTGGGATTCTTGGTTCATCCAGCAAGCCGTAAACCTCTGAGTCCCTATTCCTATCCGCCGGATAATACACGGGCAATACTTAACCAAGTATCCGCTACTACTGTACGAGATACCGAGTCAATTCACAGAAGACCTAGAGGGCATCAGTCCCCAAGCTTTCGACTAAAGCCACTGGGTTTTCAGCTTTAATGTTATAACCCTTTATAGATTCGTAAGACTGAAATATCTTGCAGCATTCTCATCAGAGCCAGAGGCTCTTAGTTCTCGTAGTTCTCGTTACCAGGTTGAACCTAGTAACGAGGGTTTGGAGGCTCTGCCTCCCAGCATTTACAACTGGTGCAAGATGTGAATAAGACAAACTAAGGGATTTTTTAGTAATATTAGACGCAAGCACAATTATCAATGAGCGATAAGAGCGACGGTTACAAAGTTGTTAGTGAAAATCGGCAAGCCCGGTATTTGTATGAGATTCTCGAAACCTATGAAGCTGGTATTCAGTTGACGGGAACCGAGGTTAAATCGATCCGTGCAGGCAAGGTCAACCTTCAAGATGGCTATGCTTTGGTTCGCAATGGAGAAGCATGGCTAATAAACGTGCATATTTCACCTTATACCGCGAGTGGACAGTATTTTAACCACGAACCACGCCGCACGCGTAAATTACTGCTGCATCGCCAGGAAATTCGGAAGCTAATTGGCAAGGTGGAACAGCAAGGTTTGACTTTAGTACCTTTAAAAATGTATTTCAAACGTGGTTGGGTGAAAGTAAGTGTGGCTCTTGTCAAGGGTAAAAAGCTGCACGATAAGCGAGAAGACCTCAAGAAGCGCCAAGATCAACGCGAAATGCAAAGGGCGATGAAGAATTATTAATAGTCATTGGTCATTTGTCCTTTGTCATTGGTCATTAGTAGCCTAGGGTAAGCTAAACAAAGGGTATCTACGTCTTTGTTCCTTGAACCAATGACTAATGACCAATGACCAATGACTACCAGTTATATTTTTCTTGCCCTGAATCTTCCTTCAATAATCCCAGAACTGGACCGAGAACAGCCCCAACAATAAAACCACCAGCGTGTGCCCAGTAGGCGATGCCGCCACTTTCCATACCGATGTTGCTCGGTGCTTCAAGGCTGGCAACTCCGTAGAATGCTTGCTGGAGAAACCACAATCCGAGAAAAAAGTATGCTGGAACGCGGAAGGTAGGGAAAAAGAAACCCAAGGGAACTATACCCAAAACTTCTGCTTGGGGAAAGCGGACTATGTATGCTCCCAAAACACCAGCGATCGCCCCACTCGCCCCCAAAGAAGGAACAGCAGAACCCTGTGAAAAGTACCACTGAGCTAAGGTGGCTAAAACACCGCAAGTTAAATAGAAAAACAAATATTTGATATGGCCTAACTTGTCTTCTACGTTATTGCCAAAAACCCACAAAAATAACATATTGCCACCCAAGTGCAGCAAACCACCATGTAAAAATTGGGCAGTAATCAATGTCACCCACTCTGGCACGGGCTGATTTACGGAAATTCCTGCAAAACTAGCTGTTAGTTCTCGTGGTACTACCGCAAATAAATGGAAGAACCCGTCTAAATATTGAGGAGGTAGACTTGCTTCATAAACAAAAGCGAGGACATTAGCAGCAATCAGCCCATAAGTAACATAGGGCGTAATTTTTGTTGGATTATTATCTCGAATTGGAACCACAGGCTTTTTTCTTCATTTATTAGAACTAAATTCACAATATCTAAGCTGTCTAGTTTTTTCTTCTAACCTCTGGATAGATTTAGTACTGTGAATTGGGCTTAATTGTTGACTAAGCAAATATCACGGACTGCAAAATCTCATCTAAGTTGATGACAATCTAAATTTTGCGGTGACAAGATATGCTTTAGATGTGTTGTGAACAAAATTCGTAACTATCATGACTACAGACTAGCAAAGTTCGGTGTAATTTTATTCTTAAGGGCATTGGCTAAATCAACTCACTAGTTTATATGTCAACAAATACTGAAAAATTTAGTTAGAACTCTTTACCTGGATTATTTATTGGTAGAAGATATCGCAAAATTGATAAAGTGAGGAAAATAACAACTTTGTCAAGATTATGGTTAAAACTTACAGAATTATTGCTATCTATGAAGGTTGTCATCCGTGGATGTTTCAGAAGGAACTAGCATTTGTATGCTACATTCAAAGTTGTAGATATATTTATTCGCACATTTTTTGTTGGGTTGAGTCTTTGATTTTCCCAAGCTATATATGTATGTATATATAGCTAAGTCTTATTTGATAAAAACATCTGTATTGATGATTTGTTACGATTTATAAAATAATCTGTGGCCAATAGCACAGATAATTGTAATCGAGTTCAACTGTGTTAATGCATCTGAATAATGTTTCCAACGGATGGAAGATAAACTTTGTAATTCAACCCTTAGGGAGTTATGAACTGGTACTCCTGTCATAGTATGAAACATAAGAGTACTATTATTATCTGTGTTCACTGATGTGGTAATAGGAACAAATTTCTTAGTAAAAAATGCTAGGGGTGTACTGTCCATGCCCTTGACGATCCTCGTAGTGGATGACGATCCGGGCACTCGTTTGTCTATCAGCGATTATCTTGAACTGTCTGGTTACTCAGTAATTGTTGCTAATGACGGCCTAGAGGCTTTGACAAAGGTGGAAGAGTGCCGTCCTGATTTGCTGGTTACTGATATTGTCATGCCACGAATGAATGGTTATGAACTGGTGCGCCAAGTGCGTCAAAAACCTGAGTTCCGTTTGCTGCCGGTAATTTTGTTAACAGCACGAACGAAGACACAAGAAAGAATTCTTGGCTACCAGTCGGGGTGCGATTTGTACTTACCCAAGCCTTTTGAATTAGAAGAGTTAGGAGCAGCAATTCGTAATCTCTTGGCGCGATCGCAGATAATTCAATCTGCTTTTCGTGCTTCTGAACCGGAGGAGGAAAACCACTCCCAGTTAAATCACACGCAACAATCTCAGTGGCTTTTAGAACTGACACCAAGAGAACGGGAAGTTCTTGAACTTTTGACTCATGGTCTTTCTAATGCTGATATGGGTCAAAAGCTGCACTTGAGTCCTCGGACAGTGGAAAAGTACGTTAGCAGTTTATTGAGAAAAACAGCCACCAGTAATCGAGCCGAATTGGTACGTTTCGCTATGAAGCATGGTTTGGTGGAATAGCTATTGCCACTAATGCTTTGCTGGGAGAGAAATAAAAAATAAAAGTTTTTAAACTAGATTTAGTATCAGATGCGTTACTAATCTTAAAAGAAGTGATATTGGCGACTTTCAAATTTTTA
The DNA here is from genome assembly GCF_000517105.1 of Fischerella sp. PCC 9605. GTDB lineage: Bacteria > Cyanobacteriota > Cyanobacteriia > Cyanobacteriales > Nostocaceae > PCC9605. The sequence goes on from NZ_KI912148.1 coordinate 2,169,464, forward strand.
ATTATTTATTGCGATCGCTCTAATTTTCCAAAAGCCAAGCGAGATTCTATCCGATTTAGCACTGCTTGCCAAATCTCATAACCATTTTCGTTCAGATGTAAACCATCTGTGGTTAAGTCTTCGCGCAAATTGCCCTGAAAATCTGCAAACCAATTATAGAGGTTTAAATAATTAACTCCTTCTTGTTGAGCAATCAAAGCCAGTCGATGATTGATACGAGTAACGCGGCTATTAGAAATTGTCGGCAGGCGAGTTGGCAAAATTGATTGGATAATAATCACACTATCTGGATGATTCTGCTGCAAACGGCGGATAATCCGGCGATGATTGCTTAAAATCTCCTCATCGGTTGCACCTCTACGTAAGTCGTTAATCCCAGCCATGACATAAATAACACTGGGTTTAGTTGTGGCAAAAGCAGACAATCTTGTTAAAACACCACTAGAAGTATCTCCAGATATTCCCTGATTCAGCCACAATTTTTCGCTAGGGAGCATATCTTTGGGAAACCACATACTCAAAGAATCACCTAGTAAAATACTCAAGCGATTGTTGCCTTGACCTTTAGCGATCGCTTTGGCTTCCATTGCCAATAAACCTTTCCAGTCTTGATAGGTTAATTTATACTTATCCCCTGACTCTGACAATGTCTGCAAGTAATCATCATATGAGCGAGTATAAATCTTACCTGCCTTGAGAGCTGCCAATCGATGGTAATAAAGTTGATTTCCAGAGACAAGCTTACGAACAGGCTTATAGCTTGGCTTTGGTAATGATTCTGCTACAGCCAAATTGCGATCGCTGAATTCTGGCGAGGGAGTTTCTAAAGTTGGGGCTACCGTTCCACCTACAGCGGGCTGCAAATTCTGTTTTGTATTCCAAGTTACTTGATTGTCTGAATTGACAGTCGATTGCTGTGGTAATACTGGTACAACTATTCCTGTTAACAAACCTGCTGCCAACAGATAAACATCCCTCATGTCGTATTTTCTCCTGTTTTAGTTATTATCTTTCCAAATCACAGCAGTTATTTGCTGATTACAGGATAATCCTTCATCAGCTAAATCCTCACCTTCTACAGTATTTACACTGTATAGGTGTTATTTCGCTAGCTAGTGAGATTACTTTTACAATATCTTTAATGTGTTTTCCTGTGAATAGATTTGTATAATATAAGACTAATTTTATCAGTATTTAAGTAGTATTACTAAATTATCTACTTCTAACACTTCTATAAACTTCTTAATCAAAAAAAGTTTTAAGATTCATGCAGTGAAAATAAATAAACCGTCATGAACAAGTCAAAACGCAGATGCACTCAGCATTATTCCCTTCTGGCTTCAAACACTAAGTTTGTTACTCTTCAAACCGATAACGGCTACCGATCGCATAATTTTCATTCATCTCAAACGAGATCCACCGCCTTTGCAAAGTCTCAGCAACGAAACCTGTTGTATTGGAACCTGCAAAGGGATCTAAAATCAGATCGCCTTCATCTGTTAAAAATTTAATAAAGAACTCCGCAAAACCTTGGGGAAAACGCGCAGGATGAGGTTGTATTCCCGCTGCTTTACAGCGACGCAGGTATACACTATTAGATTCAGTATTGGCAATTTCTAGTAAGTTAGGTGGAATTGCACCCTGATTATTTTTTTGAAACTTCTCAGAAATATCATGTCCACTAGGACGCATTTTAGCTTTATAGCCATTTTTGAGTAACTGCTTCATACTCTGGCTGTATGGCTTTAAAACTTTTCTGTTATCAGCTTTCGGGTGAGGCGTTTTCGATAACCACCAAACTACATTTACTGAATCTTTAACGCGAATGCGCCTAATTGTCACCCATTCAGCAGGAGTAGGTAGTCGTGCTGGATTATAGTGATAAAATTCTTGGGCAAGAAAGAAGCCGACTTCCTTACACAACCTGACTAATAATTCATATTGGTAGATACTCCGTACTGGATTACCAGGTAGGTAAGCACCGCCTAAATCCAGTACAAATGAGCCATCATCTACAAGTACTCTTTTGAATTCGTAGGCAAAAGGTAGAAACCATTCTATATATTTTTCAGCACTTTCGTTGCCGTATTCTTTTTTGCGGGTGAGCGCGAATGGAGGTGAAGTAATAATTAGATTAATACTGTTATCTTCAATAAATTTTATTAGCTCTTGGCTATCACCTAAATATGCAGCACCGTAATTTTGAGAGTAATAGGGTGTAAAGTTTATTGCTTTTTCTGATTTTATTTGTTCTTGTGTCAAGAGAATTTGTGCTTATAATTTATTTTCATATCAAATTCTTATTTAAATCCCCTCTTGTTTAGAAAGAGGGGTACTTAAAAGGAAAATAGGGTAGAAATAAAACTCTACCATTTTTTGTAAGGAAGAAATTTACCAGACATGATAACTTTAACGCGATCGCCTTTGGGGTCTTCTTCTTTTTCTATATCTAAAGTAAAATCAATTGCGCTCATGATTCCATCGCCAAACTTTTCGTGAATCACCGCTTTCATCGGCATTCCATACACTTGCATAATTTCGTAAAAACGGTAAATCAGAGGATCTGTTGGTACAACAGGGCCTAATCCTTTAACAGGATATTCTGTTAATTCTTTCACATAACTTTCATCAAGTCCTAATGCTTCAACTAATTGTTTTGCCTCTTCCTCAGAAGCACTAGCTTGACGATAGATTGCAGCCGCAATCCATACTTCATCACGTCCTAAAATCCTTTCTAAATCTGTAAAGCTTAGTCCCTTATCTTTTTTCGCTGCCAACAGCTTTTGAGTTATTTCGGGAATAGACACTTTCAGACTCCTTGTGCTAAGCAACTGCTGGTCTAAGATTATATCTTGCGATCGCTTTTTAATGCTTCATTAAGAAGTTTTTAAAACGCAAAAGTTAAATATTTGAGAAACTGAGGCAGGCTCTACTTTCGGAAGTTATTTACCAGTCTAGGACACTATTAAGTATTCAAAATCGTGACAAAAAACAAAAACCTGATTTTTTCTAGTTGAGTCATAGAAAATTCGGTCTTCTCCACAATAAAAACCAAATTTGTAAGATTAGTGAAATCAATATACTAAGTAAGTCAGCGTAAAATATTCAATGTTTGCAGTAAGCGCTTCAGCGATAAAGCGCTTACTACGAGCTAACTGTCAAGTTTTACTCTTCTTGACACAGTTTGATTTATTCGCGCCGACTTACTTAAATACTTAGACGCTTGTAAAGCGAGGTAATTTGGTAGAGGGCTGCATAACAGGCTTTACTCTTTCCCATTGTTGCTGGATTGGAGTCAGCCATTTCCATAAAAACTGACTTTGTCATCCGTATAAGTTCCTCATCGCGGAAAGAATCAGGTGGCTCTATTTTCCAACCTTCTGGAGTCTTGCGTGCAAAAGCAGAAAGTGATGCGAGGATGGGAAAAATTATACCGTCTGATACCTCCAAAATATTTTGATTTTCGTCACGTGTTATTCCTTTTTTCAATCCTGTACCCTTAAATCCTTGATGTTTTTTCCATTTTTCGTACAGTTGATAAGCTTGTGCGGCTACATCCAAATAGAACTGGTAGAGTTCTTTATACTTAGCACTATCTATCTTTTTTTCAGGCTGTTTTTCGCCCTTGGCAATACTGTAAATTTCCCGGAAGTCTTTTAGGCATTTGGCTTTTTTGTCATAGGTATAGACCTTATTCGGATTTTCTACCTCTTTTTCATTGAGCCACAGTTCTCCAGGAACAAGAGCAGCAATCACTTGAAGTAATCGTTCGGTAGCAAGGTAATCATCTGATAATTGAGTTTCAGATTTACGGAGCTTTTTACCAGATAACTTAGCTTGCAAACTTGCTTCTAGTTCATCTAGTTGCCCTAAGCGTCCTGCAATTGAGAGACTCATCACATCATTCTGAAAATTTCGTGCGATAGATATCTCCGCAATTAAGTCATCATCAGTGGTAATAATCAACTCAAAAGTTACGTGAATTTCAGGTATTTCTCCTCCAAACTTTTGACAATCGTTAAAAAAGTCCTTGATAACACCTTGAGTTTGTGAGCCGTTGATTATGCTTGGTTTAACGAGGAACAAGCATTTTTTTTGTTCATCAACAGTATAATCTCTAGATACAATAACCAACCCACCGTTGAGAACTGAAAATTTATGAGAACTATTTTTTAAGGTATCTTCTATAGCTCGGTGGACACTTGTTGGTCTACGTCTTTGTTTTCCTTCTGCATCTAGAAGATAGTCGCGGACATTTTCGTTTGTAGGAAGGCTTAAAACTGATGTTAATGGTGCGTGTCCAAAAAGAGTTTTACGATTGTTCTCAATATCTTCTGGACAACTAACATTGCGAAATGAATAGTAGGGAAACTCAACAAAATCAACACTACGTTTACTTGTTGCATGTTTCATATTGAATTCCTCATTTTTCGACGTTAGATCACCTTGGCAAGACCGCCAGCTACTAACTGGGGTAGGGTGGAATCAACAACTCAATAATAATAACCCAAAAGCTTGAGAATTGATTGGGAACTTCAAAAAAGATTTTCCCTAAATACTTACACAAAAAATCCCCCACCAAATGGCAGGGGATTTTATTACTTACCTATCAAAACTAGCAACCGGGTTAACCGAACTTACCAGCCGTCGAGGCAATGAGGAATGCTGCATAGGTTAGAACATAGCCCACAGAGAAGTGAACTAAACCAACCAAACGAGCTTGAACGATAGACAGAGCAACGGGCTTGTCTTTCCAGCGAACCAGGTTCGCAATTGGAGTACGCTCGTGTGCCCAAACAAGAGTTTCAATCAACTCTTGCCAGTAACCTCTCCAGGAGATGAGGAACATGAAGCCGGTAGCCCAAACTAGGTGTCCGAATAGGAACATCCAAGCCCAAACAGACAGGTTGTTCATGCCGTAGGGATTGTATCCGTTAATCAACTGAGCGGAGTTAGCCCAGAGGTAATCACGGAACCAGCCCATGAGGTATGTAGAAGATTCGTTGAACTGAGCAACGTTGCCTTGCCAAATACCCAAATGCTTCCAGTGCCAGTAGAAAGTTACCCAACCTACTGTGTTCAATGCCCAGAAAGTAGCGAGGTAAAAGGCGTCCCAAGCGGAGATGTCGCAAGTACCACCACGACCGGGGCCGTCGCAAGGGAAGGCGTAGCCGAAGTCCTTTTTATCGGGCATCAGCTTAGAACCACGAGCATCCAAAGCACCTTTAACCAATACTAAGGTGGTGGTGTGGATTGCTAGGGCAAAGGCATGGTGTACTAAAAAGTCACCAGGGCCAATTGTTAAGAACAGGGAATTAGTACCAGAGTTGATTGCATCCAGCCAACCAGGCAACCAAACGTTACCGTAGTTGGGATAAGCGGTGTAAGCAACACTGTCTGGGTTGGACAACAGAACGTCGAGTCCATACAGCACTTTACCGTGAGCAGCTTGGATGAACTGAGCAAACACAGGCTCAATCAAAATTTGCTTCTCGGGTGTGCCGAAGGCAACTACTACGTCGTTGTGTACATACAGACCCAAGGTGTGGAAGCCCAAGAACAGGGATACCCAGCTCAGGTGAGAGATAATCGCTTCTTTGTGCTTCAGCACGCGCTCAAGTACGTTGCCCTTATTTTGTTCGGGATCGTAGTCACGTACCCAGAAGATGGCACCGTGAGCGAATGCACCGAGCATCAAGAAAATGGCAATGTACTGGTGGTGAGTGTACAACGCTGCCTGAGTTGTGTAGTCCTTAGCAATAAATGCGTAAGGAGGCAGGGAGTACATGTGTTGCGCTACCAAGGAGGTGATTACACCCAAGCAAGCTAGGTGCCAACCCAACTGGAAGTGCAAAGAGTTGTTGTAGGTTTCATAAATGCCTTGGTGAGGCATGTTGAAGGGGCCTTCTACGGATTTGCCGAAGAAGGTTTTGGCATCCATCATTTCTTTGATGCTGTGACCGATGCCAAAGTTGGTGCGGTACATGTGACCGGCAACGATGAATAGTACTGCGATCGCTAAGTGGTGGTGAGCCATATCAGTCAACCACAGCGATTCAGTCTGAGGATGGAAACCACCTAAGAAAGTTAGAATCGCAGTACCAGATCCTTGGGAAGTGCCGAACACATGGTTTGCAGTGTCTGGGTTCTGTGCGTAAACACCCCAGTTACCTGTAAAGAAAGGTTGCAAGCCTGCTGGGTGGGGCAGAGTGCTGAGGAAGTTATCCCAGCCTACATGCTGTCCGCGAGATTCGGGGATAGCGACGTGAACCAAGTGACCAGTCCAAGCCAATGAACTTACACCGAACAAACCTGCCAAGTGGTGGTTGAGGCGAGACTCAGCCATCTTGAACCAAGCGAGGCTGGGACGGAATTTGGGTTGTAAGTGCAACCAGCCAGCAAACAGGAACAAGGATGCTAACAATAGCAGGAAGATGGAACCCATGTACAGGTCGCCATTTGTCCGCATACCGATGGTGTACCACCAGTGGTAGACCCCAGAGTATGCAATGTTTACTGGATAGTTAGCTCCACCTTGAGTGAAAGCTTCTATTGCAGGTTTACCGAAGTGGGGGTCCCAAATCGCGTGGGCGATCGGACGGATATGAAGGGGATCTTTAATCCACTGTTCAAAGTTACCTTGCCAGGCTACGTGGAATAGAAGGCTGGAAGCCCACAGGAAAATGATTGCCAGATGACCGAAGTGAGTAGCGAAAATCTTTTGGTAGAGATTTTCTTCGGTCATGCCATCATGGCTTTCAAAATCATTTCCCATAGCCATCGCATACCAGATCCGACGTGTCGTCGGATCTTGTGCGAGATCCTGGCTAAATTTTGGAAATTTTGTTGCCATAGGTTAAATAAATCCTCTGACTCTTAGCCATCAAGTATCAGCGTTGTTAGTTGTTAGTTGTTAGTTGTTAGTTGTTAGTTGTTAGTTGTTAGTTGTTTGTTGTTTGTTGTTTGTTATTTATTCCAAACAACGACCAACCACCAACAAAATCCTACTAACCACTAACTACTAACCACTAACCACTAACTGTTCAAGCCGATTACTAGCCTATTGAAAGGATGTGTGCGTGGAAGAATGCCCAGGTTGTGGCAATTCCTCCCAAGAGGTAGTGAGCTACCCCTACAGCCCGACCTTGAATGATGCTCAGAGCACGAGGCTGAATTGACGGTGCCACTTTCAGTTTATTATGTGCCCAGACAATGGACTCAATCAATTCTTGCCAGTAGCCACGACCACTGAACAGGAACATCAAGCTAAATGCCCAGACAAAGTGTGCGCCCAAGAACATCAATCCATATGCTGACAGCGCACTGCCATAGGAGTTGATGACTTGTACCGCTTGTGCCCATAAGAAGTCACGCAACCAGCCATTGATGGTGATGGCACTTTGGGCAAAGTTACCACCTGTAATGTGAGTTACATTACCAGCTGCGTCTACCGTTCCCCAGACGTCAGATTGCATCTTCCAGCTGAAGTGGAAAATTGCAATTGAAATGGTGTTGTACATCCAGAACAATCCGAGGAACACATGGTCCCAACCAGATACCTGACAGGTACCACCACGACCAGGGCCATCACAAGGGAAGCGGAAGCCTAAGTTTGCCTTGTCTGGAATCAGACGGGAGCTACGAGCAAACAGGAATCCTTTTAGAAGAATCAGAGCTGTGACATGAATTTGGAATGCGTGAATATGGTGGATCATAAAGTCCGCCGTACCCAACGCAATTGGCATCATTGCCACTTTGCCGCCTACAGCGAGGATACCGCCGCCGAAGGCATAGCTAACAGGTTGAAGCGCATTAGGTGCAGTTGCACCGGGAGCAATGGTGTGTAGGTTTTGTACCCACTGAGCGAACACAGGTTGCAACTGAATTGCCGCATCCGAGAACATGTCTTGGGGACGACCCAAGGCACGCATTGTGTCGTTGTGGACGTACAATCCAAAGCTATGGAAGCCAAGGAATATACATACCCAGTTCAGGTGAGAGATAATTGCATCTCTGTGACGGATTACCCGATCCAAAACGTTGTTTTGGTTAACTACGGGATCGTAGTCACGCACCATGAAGATAGCAGCGTGTGCAGCACCACCAACAATTAAGAAGCCACCAATCCACATGTGGTGAGTGAAAATGCAGAGTTGGGTAGCGTAGTCGGTTGCCAAGTACGGATACGGAGGCATCGCGTACATGTGGTGCGCCACGATGATGGTCAGTGAACCCAGCATGGCAAGGTTGGTTGCCAACTGAGCGTGCCAAGAGGTGGTCATGTTTTCATAGAGACCCTTATGACCATCACCAGTGAAGGGGCCTTTGTGGTTTTCTAGGATCTCTTTGATGCTGTGACCAATACCCCAGTTGGTACGGTACATGTGACCGGCAATGATGAATAATACTGCGATCGCCAAGTGGTGATGGGCAATATCTGTCATCCACAAGCCACCCGTGACTGGGTTTAGACCTCCCTTAAAGGTGAGGAAGTCAGCATATGTACCCCAATTCAATGTGAAGAAAGGCGCTAAACCATTCGCAAAGCTGGGATACAGTTCGGTCAACAAGTCTTTGTTCAAAATGAACTCGTGGGGCAACGGTATGTCCCTGAGGGGCACTCCCGCATCCAAAAGCTTGTTGGTAGGCGCAGATACGTGAATTATGTGTCCTGCCCAGCCCAAAGAACCACAACCTAGCAAAACTTGCAAGTGGTGATTCAACATTGACTCGGCGTTCTGGAACCATTCCAACTTGGGAGCGCGCTTGTGGTAGTGGAACCAGCCGGCAAACAAGAGTAAGCCTGCTAATACTAGACCACCAATCGCAGTGCAGTACAGTTGGAACGAGTTGGTAATACCCCAACCACGCCAAACTTGGAACAAGCCAGAAGTAATTTGAATACCGTGGAAGCCGCCGCCGACATCCCCATTCAAAATATCTTGACCAACGATTGGCCAAACGACTTGAGCGCTAGGTTTGACGTTCAGAGGGTCGCTCAACCAAGCTTCATAGTTTGAAAAACGAGCGCCATGAAAAATCATCCCGCTCAGCCACAAAGTCACTACTGCTAAGTGACCGAAGTGTGCTGCGAATATCTTGCGGGAAATGTCTTCTAAATCGCTTGTATGTGTATCAAAATCGTGGGCGAGTGCATGTAGGTTCCAAATCCACGTAGTGGTTTTGGGACCTTTAGCTAGAGTTCTGTCGAAATGTCCTGGCTTAGCCCACCTCTCAAATGAAGTAGGAACCGGGTCGTTATCGACTATTACTCTTGCTTTTTTTTCCTCTCGCTCCGGAGGACTTATTGTCATTCGACCTCCTCTCTTAAAAGGGACTGAGGAATTATGTTTGCCACAAGCTGTCTTCTTAGCTTTAGTTAAATTTAGCCGCATCCTCCAGAAAGAGGGTGGAGCAGCGATGAAGACTCTATGTGGAGAGTGGTTTCTGTTGAATTATAAAGTCTTCTCTCACACATTGTTGGAGACATTTTAACAATAATTCAAAATCCTTGGAGTAATTGTGTAATCTGCTTTTCGCTTTTAAAAGACTTGTCAAAAAGTCAATAGTTTCTCTATTTATTTTACAAACGGAAACAATTCGCAAACTTTATAGTTCTATTTAGAGCAAATCATCTTAATCACCTTTATTTTGGTTACAGCATTCTTACCAAATAGCGTGTATTTCCGTTATGAGGATTACTAAATCATGGTTAAATTACTATTAAGAAAAATAGTTATTTTCCTTACATAAGATTAAGTTATGCTGAAATAAGCAAATTGACACTCAGATTCTTCAGGCAAGAGCAAGGCAAATTTTAGCCTTTGGGTCGTAGTTATAATGGATAGTCTGAGCCACAATAATCTGTCAGTTGTTAAATGAGTATCATCGGTGGAAAGTATGAACTCCTGGCGGACAGCGGCTTTAACTCTCCTAAAGTCGCTAATGGCATTGGTTTTGGTATTGAGTTTAACCAGTTGTGGTGAGAAAGCTGTTAGCCAAGAACCGTTTGGTAAGTTGCGAGAAAGTCCTCAAATTACAACCAAGCAATTCTCAGAAGTTGCCCCACCAGCGGTCATTCAAGAACTACGTCAAAGTTTGGAAGTTTATCAACCCCAGGTATCAATACTTACTCCCCAGTCAGATGAAGTCCTTCAAGACAACACGGTTGCAGTCCGCTTTCAGGTAAAAGATTTACCTATATATAAGGACTCACAACTAGATATGGGTCCCCATCTGCACGTAATTCTTGATAATGAACCATATATAGCTGTCTACGACCTCAAGCAGCCTCTGGTTTTATCTGACTTGTCTCCAGGTACCCATACCCTACGTGTATTTGCCTCCCGTCCTTGGCACGAAAGTTTTAAAAATGAAGGCGCTTATGCCCAAACGACATTTCACATTTTTACTAAAAGCGATGACAATAACCCCGATCCAGCCTTACCCTTGCTAACCTACAGCCGTCCCAAAGGCAGCTATGGGGCAGAACCTATTCTGCTAGACTTTTACCTAACTAACGCCCCATTACACTTGGTAGCTAAAGATAACCCCAACGACCAATTTGCAGATTGGCGGGTTCGCTGCACAATTAATGGTGAAAGTTTCGTTCTCGATCGCTGGCAACCAGTTTATCTCAAAGGCTTTAAGCCAGGTAAAAACTGGGTGAAACTGGAATTTCTCGACAACCAAGGCAACCCCGTCAAGAATGAATTTAACAGTACGGTTCGGCTGATAACCTACGAACCCAAGGGTAAAGACACCCTTTCTAAAATCGTTAGAGGAGAACTGTCAGCAGATCAAGTTCGCTCAATTGTAGATCCTAGTTACACAGCGAAGCTACCAACTGCTGAACCTACACCCACTCCTACAGCAACGCCTACACCTGAACCTACACCAGAAATACAGCCCAAAGAAGAAAAACAACCCGTTCTTGAAATAAAACCCACTCCCACAGCAACACCTACACCTGAACCCACACCAGAACCACAGCCTCAAGAAGAAAAACAGCCAGTTCCTGAAATAGAACCTCAACCAGCACCATCAACACAACCAGAAAAACCGAGATTTGGCGGATTTTTCAATCGTCGTGCAGGCAAAATGCCCACACCACCACAAACAGTGGAACCATCGCCGAGTGTATCTCCTACTCTGCCAGAGATTATTGAGACTCCAGCACCACAACCAGAAGTAACAACCGAACCAAAAGCAGCTGAAGAAGTACCAGAAAAACAGCTAAATCAGCCAGAGAAACCGAGATTTGGCGGATTTTTCAATCGTCGTGCAGGCAAAATGCCCACACCACAACAAACAGTGGAACCATCGCCGAGTGTGTCTCCTACTCTGCCAGAGATTATCGAGACTCCAGCGCCAGAAACAACAGAAGAACCACAGGTAGATGTTTTACCAGAAGCAGATCCACAATTATTACCTCAAAAAGTTGCTCCCCAGTCACAAAAACCAGAATTAGGACGATATTTCAATCGCCGTCAGTACCCCAATGCTGCACCATCACCTAGTTTGCCGTATGCTCAACCAAAGATGATTCAGCCATCTGCACCGGAACCATTGGAAAACACACCCACACCTGAACAACCAAGCAGCGAAACCCAAAATCAATCGTGACTGTGTTTGCTGAAAGCTGAACTAATACTTTCTTGGTACAGGCAGAGTAGAGTATCTACTCTGCCATTTTTTTATAGATAAAGTAAAAAATTTTGATGCTCTGGTTTAAATGTAGAAAAAAAGAAGTCATTCGTATCCGCCTTAAGCCGAGAAAAGATTTCAACCGGTAGATCAGTTTACATCTTGCACCACCGGAGGCAGAGCCTCCAAACCCTCGTTACCAGGTTGAACCTGGCAGGTGAGAACTAGAGCCTCTGGCTCTCGCAATCGAAAGATTTCGGGCAGTAGATAAGACGATCGCATCTAAAATTAGATCCAGCTATCAGTAATCACTAGCCTGCAAAGATACTCAACCGCAACCGTTGAGATAAAGCTTCGACAAAGCCAAGTGCTGCTACAGGATTACCCGCAGGATCTAAAGGAGGACTGTAACAGGCGATCGCTCCCTCTGTTGGTACTATTGCCAAAAGTGTACCGCTGATACCTGATTTCATCGGTAGACCAATCCGCAAAGCATACAAAAAAGAATCCTCATACAGTCCACAGCTAAACATCAGCGTGTTGACAATCTGACGATGCTGCGGTGATACCAATCCACTTTCACAAGCCAAAAGCTTTCCCAAACGGGCTAAGTATTCTACCTTTCCAGATAGACAGCATATCTGTTCGTATGTGTCAAGAGCAGCTTCTAAATCATTTACATATCCAGCTTGGGCAAGATATTGGCTAATCGCTCGATTAGTTTGAGAGCCTGCTGAACGTACCGAAGCGAGCATGACTTCATCTAACTTGAACTGACAACCTGCGATTTGATTCAGCCATTGACAGAATTTTTGAGTGCGATCGCTAGCGTCTTTTCCTGGTAATTTATCAGCGAGAGTAATTGCCCCACTATTGATCATCGGATTGCGGGGATAGCCGCCATCAGCAATTAGCTGTTCTAGAGAATTGAAACTAGCATGAGATGGTTCAATGCCAACCCACTCAAAAACCATCTCTACTCCCAGATGTTCTAGCAGATACAGCAGTGAAAACGGCTTAATGGCACTCATCAGCGGAAAAACACAACTTGTATCGCCGACACTGAAACTTTTTCCTGATGCACAGCAGATGTGAACTGCAAACCAATGGGAATTAGCCACAGCCAATCGCGGAATGCGATCGGCAACTCGTCCTTGAGATGCTTGCAATTTGGCATGTTGTATGCAGGCTAATAACTCAGTGGGAGTAAGGGTTTCCAGTTTTCTCAAAGTTGCCACAGCCTCAAGCGATTGATCGGTAAAGTAAAGAAGAAAACGTAACTAAGTATTCGGCCAAGCTCCAAAATGCTTATTCCCAAACACGTTGGTTTTATTATGGATGGTAATGGACGCTGGGCAACTCAGCGTGGACTTCCTCGTAGTGAAGGTCATCGTGCAGGCATACAACACATTCTTACAATAATAGATATTTGTCACAATCTAGGTGTGGAAGTAGTCTCAGCTTATGTCTGGTCAACAGAAAACTGGGAGCGATCCCAAGCTGAAGTTCAGGCTCTCATGTATAGCATTCAAATCTTAGGGCCACAACTAGCTCAAAAACTACACGATAGGCAAGTGCGTATTATCCACAGTGGTAGCCGACAAGGTTTATCCAAAGCAGTACTTAAAGTTATCGATGATGCTGTGCAATTGACAAAAGATAACGGTTCCCGAATTCTTAACCTCGCTTTTAATTACGGTGGACGAGCAGAGTTGCTTCAAGCAGTCCGTCGAGCGATCGCTCAGCAAACCTCACCAGAAACCATTACAGAAAAGACAATCGCAGACTCTTTGTATACAGTTGGACTCCCCGATGTAGATTTAATCATTCGTTCGGGTGGTGACAAACGTATGAGCAACTTTCTTCTGTGGCAGAGCGCCCATGCGTGGTTATACTTTGCTGAGAACTACTGGCCTGCACTTTCGCAGCACGATATTGAGCAAGCCATCAAAAGTTTTGACCAAGGATTGGTAAGACGTCAGAATGATATTTAAAGGAGCAAGACTACATGACTCCCCGTGTAAGAGCGCCAGAACTACCGCAAAACTATGCTTGGCTTAATACCGAAAAACCCCTGTCCCTTCAGCAACTCCGGGGTAGAGTCATAATTTTAGACTTTTGGACATACTGCTGTATCAACTGTTTGCATGTTCTTCCAGATCTGAAATATTTAGAACAGAAATACAAAGATAGCCTCACAGTTATTGGCGTACACAGCGCTAAATTTGACAACGAAAAGGAAATAGACAACATCCGCCAAGCCATTCTACGCTACGACATCGAACACCCAGTTTTAGTAGATAGTGGTTTCAGAGTTTGGCAAAGTTATGCCGTGCGTGCTTGGCCTACCTTGATGGTGATCGATCCAGAAGGATACGTAGTTAATTACGTATCTGGAGAAGGTAATCGTGATTTTTTAGATCAACTAATAGACAAATTAATTCACCAACACCAAGAGAAAGGCACTATTAACTTTCAACAACTGCAACTAACTTTAGAAAAACAACGCCAATCATTAATTACACCGCTTGCTTTCCCAGGTAAAGTCTTAGCAACAACAGCAGGATTGTTCATCGCTGACTCTGGACACCACCGCTTGGTTATGAGTACCTTGGACGGAGAAGTTTTGGATTTGATTGGTACAGGAAAACCTGGGTTAACTGATGGTTCCTTTCACGAAGCGCAATTTTTTGCACCTCAAGGAATGACATTTGATGCAGAAAATCAGATTTTATATGTTGCTGATACAGAAAATCATGCGCTGCGACGTGTAGACTTGAAGCGCCAAGTAGTGGAAACCATTGCTGGAACAGGTGAACAAAGCCGCAATATCCATCCGCATAGTGGTAATGGTTTAGAAACAGCGCTTAATTCTCCTTGGAATTTACAAAAGGTAGGAAATAGTTTGTTTATTGCAATGGCAGGCCCGCACCAAATTTGGGAAATGGACTTAGAAAGTAAAATCGTCAAAACCTATGCTGGTACGGGTGCGGAAGGTTGTGTGGATGGCACACTTACCGAATCTGCCTTTGCTCAACCCAGTGGCATTACTACAGATGGGAAAGAATTATACATTGCTGACAGCGAAGTTAGTTCTATTCGAGGTATCGGACTAGTAGAACCAAAACAAGTACGAACCGTTTGCGGTAGCGGTGCATTATTTGGTTTTGGTGATGTTGATGGACAAGGTTCTGATGCGAGGTTGCAACACTGCTTGGGAGTAGAATACGCTCAGAATTACTTGTGGGTTGCCGATACTTACAACCACAAAATTAAATTAGTAAGTCCTATTACAGGTAATTGTCAAACAGTATTAGGAAATGGTGCAGCCGATCTGCAAGACGGTCAAGGTAAAAATAGCAGTTTTTATGAACCTTCAGGACTGAGTGTTACTGGTTCTTATTTATATATTGCTGATACTAATAATCATGCTATTCGTCGTGTAGATTTAGATACTTTCACAGTAACAACATTACAATTTTCTGGCTTGTGCGCTCCAGATATATGTATTCCAAATTGAATTAATATTTATACTGTTTCTCTAAAAAACGACTACAAATTTTCTTGGCTTGTAGTAAGCACTTAAGTGCTTACTACGAACTATGTGTAGTTCTAGTTTTGAGAATCACTTCTTGAACTAGCAATTTGTAGTGAATGTTTCAGCATTAATTGCAAACTGATAATTATGATGTTATTTTTTCAAAGTTTTAACTAATTGGATGTCAAGTAATTGGCAGAATATCTTAGAAATTATGTTTAAAGTATTGTGGTTGTTGCCCAATACAAACTAACTTCGTTTGATATTGATATGAGCGATAAAATTATACCGCTAGATTGTGATGATGTTGTACTTTTGGGAAATGATACATTTAAAGCTAGTAGACTAAAAGAGCTAGTAGATAAACAAATTAGACAAAGATTACACCGATGCGTTTATGAATCTAATAGTCTTGAACCTGGTATTTCTATATTTGAATTATTTAATTTAATATCTCTGAGTGAACATCATATCAAACTACGTGAAATTCAATACAAGTATGTGATAAATTGCCAAGTATTAAGAATTGGCAGTCAAGGGTGGCAGAAAGGAAAACTAAATATAGAGGTATGTATTTTATCTCTTGATCCTAATCTGAATCAAATTTATTTGGAATTTTACCCTGAAGAAGCGATTGAATATGACCCTATTTTCGATGATATTTGCAAAATCATCGCTGAAAATTAGGTAATTTGATCAAAAATAAAATATAGTTTTCTTTGTGTCTTCGTGTCTTGGTGGTGAAAAAATCAAGTTTTATTAACCACCAAGGCACTAAGACACAAAGTACAATAATTTATCAATCACTATGAATACCATTCTTCACATAACGCGAGGGGAGAAATGGAAACAAGCGCAACTAGCAGGTATGTATAGGGCTGATAGTCTCGATTCTGAAGGCTTCATTCACTGTTCTACACCCAAGCAAATAATTAAAGTTGCTAATAATTTTTTTGCCAATCAAAAAGGATTGGTACTTCTATTTATTGATTCCGATCAAGTTAAAGCGGAAATTCGTTATGAAGCGGCTGAGGTAGACGAACTATTTCCTCATATTTATGGTGCTTTGAATATTGATGCTGTTTTCAAATTTGTTGATTTTAATCCAGGAAAAGATGGATTTTTTCAAATGTGCCCAGAGTTACAAAAAATATCTGAGTAGATGACATGGCATTTGTGACGGTGCGATCGCCATAAAATTGGGTTTGCAGATTCTGCGTAATGGTAACATTACGCCAAGAATATTATAGAAACGCTAATCTTTGCGTTTATGCAACTGCCCATTACCAAAAATCGCCAAAAACTGCCATGTTCAAACTCATAGATGTATTTTGGGCTTATACTTTTATTGCTATATTAATCCTCGTTGGGCGGTTGATTAGGCAACGCCTCCGGTTACTGCGATCGCTATACATACCTAGTTCGGTTGTCGCTGGTATAGTTGCTTTGCTACTGGGGCCAGCTGCTTTCGGTGCGATCGTCAAAGCACTAAATCCAGAATCTCCACTTGTCAACGGTTTATTTTCTGAAACTGTGCGGACGGTTTGGTCACAGTCTCCTAGCATTTTTATTAATATCGTCTTCGCGACTATATTTCTTGGACAGTCTATTCCGGGATTGCGAGAATTTTGGCGTCAAGCTTCACCCCAAGCGGCTTTTGGTCAAACTCTCGCTTGGGGACAATACGTAGTAGGGTTGATACTAGGAATTACCGTGTTAACACCAGTTTTTGGCTTGCCTCCCATTGCAGCATGTTTAATTGAAGTTGCCTTTGAAGGCGGACACGGAACCGCAGCAGGGATGGCGCCAACTTTTATAGAATTGGGCTTTGCGGCTGGGCCAGATTTATCTCTAGCTTTGGCGACGGTGGGGCTTGTCTCTGGGGTGATTACAGGTACATGGTTAATACACTGGGGACGCCGCACAGGGCGTGTGCAAGTCAGCCGCGAACCGCTAGTAGAGTTGGGAATGCAAGAGGAAAATCTCTCAGATGAACCCCATGCGATTAAAGTTGCGAGAGAAAATTTATTCCGCGAACTACTTATAGACCCATTGTCACTCAACTTTGGTTTTGTGGGATTGGCGATCGCTTTCGGTTGGCTAATCTTGGAAGCATTGCGTTTAATAGAGTTGATGACTTGGGGTAGAGGAGACGGACTAAAGCTAATACCCTACGTACCCCTATTCCCGATCGCACTCATCGGCGGGATAATTGTGCAGTATTTGCTAGTACGTACTGGTCGTAGCTACTTGATTAGCCGTCCCCTGATCGAACGCATTGGCGGATTGGCGTTAGATGTCACAATTGTCACAGCACTAGCAACGATTTCTCTATCTGTGTTGGGTGAAAATTTCGCTCCTTTCATGATTTTGTCTGTTGCTGGCATCACTTGGAATGTGTGTGCCTTTCTTTTTCTGGGCCCCCGTCTGCTACCTTTCTACTGGTTTGAACGCGGAATTGGTGACATGGGACAATCGATGGGAGTGACTTCTACTGGGTTATTGCTATTGCGGATGGTTGATCCGGATAATCGTTCCGGCGCTTTTGAGAGTTTTGCTTATAAACAATTGCTTTTTGAACCTATTGTTGGTGGAGGACTATTTACCGCTGCTGCACCGCCTTTAATTGCTAAATTTGGTTCGCTGCCGATTTTGCTGCTGACATCATTAATTTTGGCATTTTGGCTGATCTTTGGTTTTTATAACAGCAGACAACTGCGGAAGCATGATTTAACAGTCCAGTAAGGTAAGAAGATGGAAAGTCAAGGTTTTGATGCAGGTGAATATGTTGAACAAATGGCTGCGTTGTTGGATTTACAATTGCCTGATGAGTATCGGGATGGGGTGGTAGCAAATTTTGAGAGAATTAGAGCGATCGCCCAAGTGGTAAATTCCTTTCCTCTACCTGAAGAAGTTGAAGTAGCACCCGTGTTTGAACCATGAATCTAGATTCAGCAGATGCTGTATCTATCGCCACAGCAGTGCGCCAAGGTAAAATTAGCGCGGTAGAAGTTACAAAAGCTGCCTTACAAAGAATTGCAGCCCGAGATCGCGAACTCAACTGTTTTACCGCAGTGACAGCTGAAACTGCTTTAGCAGATGCAGACAGAATTGACAGAGAAATTGCCCAAGGTAAAAATCCGGGGTTACTTGCTGGTGTACCTTTCGCCGTTAAAAATCTTTTCGATATTGCTGGAATCACGACGCTTGTAGGTGCAAAAATCAATGCTGAAAACCCACTAGCAAATCAAGATGCAACGGCGGTAGCACGATTGAAACAAGCAGGTGGGATACTTGTAGGCGCATTAAATATGGATGAGTACGCCTATGGGTTTGTGACGGAAAACTTCCATTATGGTGCTACTCATAACCCCCACGATCTCAAACGGGTAGCTGGTGGTTCGTCGGGTGGTTCGGCGGCGGCGGTGGCTGCTGGGTTGGTTCCGCTGACACTGGGTTCTGATACTAATGGTTCAATTCGTGTACCCGCTGCTTTGTGTGGCGTTTTTGGTTTCAAACCAACTTATGGAAGGTTATCTCGTGCTGGCGTAGCTTTATTTTCCAGCAGTTTTGACCACATCGGCCCCTTTGCCCGTTCAGTACGGGATATTGCCACAGCTTTTGATGTGCTGCAAACAGAAGATGAACGCGATCCGGTTTGTACAAAACGTCCACCTGTAGAGACGCGCCATGGCGCGTCTCTACAAAATATAGATGGTATCAGAATTGCGATCGCCGATGATTATTTCCGTAAAGGAGCAAATGTTGAAGCTTTGGAAGCAGTGCAAAAAGTAGCAGATGCTTTGAACGTCGCTGAGTATGTAACTATACCTGAAGCACATCGCGCCCGTGCCGCAGCGTTTGTAATTACAGCTTGTGAGGGGGCAAATCTGCATTTGGAGAAGTTGCGTCAACGTCCGCAAGACTTCGATCCAGCGACGCGCGATCGCTTTCTTGCGGGTGCGTTAATTCCTAGTAGTTGGTACATCCAAGCGCAGCGATTTAGGAGATGGTTTCAAGATAGAGTTCGCGAAATCTTTCAGAAGGTAGATGTAATTATTGCCCCAACTACACCAATTTCTGCACCATTAATTGGACAACAAACCATGATTTTAGACGGTGAAGAAATTCTCGTCCGTCCTCATTTAGGATTATTTACTCAACCATTATCATTCATTGGTTTGCCTGTTTTATCAGTGCCAATTCAACGCTCAAATGCTTTACCGTTGGGAGTACAATTAGTAGCCGCACCCTATCATGAAGAACTAATTTTACGAGTTGCAGCAGTTTTAGAAGCAAGGGGTGTGATATCAGCACCTGTTGTATAGAAAAAGCATTAAATGAATTTACTTGAGAGATTTAAGGTTGTTCTGCTAGACATGAATGGTACGTTTATGTTTGAGGGCGATCGCTTTTCTGAGGATTAAAGCCAATCGGGTAAAGTAGCAATCAGGCAGAGGCAGTTATTAATGATTTACTAGATTTGGGATTTTTTTAATATCTGCTTGATTGCATTATGTAACGCGAAAATTAATAGATCACCGCTTCTTCTTTTTAGAATTTTTTGATTTACTTTGTGAAGTAGCAACACGACCAAAACCTTTACTTGGTAATGCTTGAAGAGACATTGTCTTTTCTACATTTTCAACAGATAAAGGTGATGCTTCTGATTTTAATTGGCTCGTCTCTACTTTTAAAGTGGCAGCTGCAATTTCTTGCTCATCAACAGAATTTTTACTTCCAGATTGTGGTTGATCATTTGTAGTGGTAGATTCAACATTTTGCAGAATTTCTGGCTTTACATCAGAGGTAACATCTTCAATTAGTTGTACATCATTTGAGGATATATTCACAAATTTTGCGACATCATTAATAACCACATCAAAAGGTTGCTGAACTTTATCTGCAACTACATCCTCTATGTGCTGAACATCATCAGCAATTTCATCTTCAAGCTTTTGTTCATTGTCAGAACAAAAATTCTCTGTCTGCAAAACTTCTTCTGTGGCTATATTTTCTATTTTCTGAATATCATCAATAATTACTTCTTCAAACTGTTGTTTATCATTTAAATCAATATTCTCAGCTTGGGGTACTGTATCCGAACTCACATCGGTAAACAGTGGTATCTCATCGGAAGTGACACCCAAACTTTCACATACATCATCCCAAGTACCTGCTATCTCTTCAGGCACACTTTGCGCGACAAAAGCACTTTTAATTACTGCTGCTGATTCTACTGCTTGTAACTCAAGCAATGAAGCAACAATAAAACCATTGAGTTCTTTAGGGTTTTTATCAAAAATTTTCAGTTGTTGAGTCAGTACATCAATACATTTTTGACGTGTATTGGGATGCTGTTTACAAATTTCTTCTAAGCTGTTGATAGCGGTAATACGCGGAAAAACTCCGTGCGATTCATCAGCTAAATACGTTTGTAATTTAGGGATAGCAACTGCACCAATCATGCCGTAAACTTTTGGCATCTCTTCGTTTACCCAGTCGCTATCTTCCAGTTGATGAAATAGATGCATCAATGGTTCTATTGCTGCTTCTGCCTGCAATTGCCCCAATGCACGCCATGCATGGATAGGGGCCCAAACCTCCAAACTTGCAGAATCTGCCCCATTCAACTCTTGATCTACTGCCATCCTGATTAAATCAGGGATGTGTTCTGTACCCAGACTTAATTCTGCGATATAGTCATACTTGCTTGTAATTGTATGACAATTACCGAAGGTCAGCAGTTTATCTACAGGTGGTTGATAAATGGTGCGATTCGTCATTTGATTGGGCATCTTGATACTCCTTTCAAAAACGCAAGTTCTGGAGTTCTCCAGCTTTGAGCTTTTGGAATTGTAAGAGTGTATCGGGAAGGTTAGGAAACAGATAAAGCCCGGTTGATTCATCCTTGCTAATGGCGATCGTTCCGTTATGAATGCGATCGTAGATCCAGTGGGGTGAAAGTTCTAAAGACTGGGCAACTTGAGGAACCGTAAGATAACCCGAAATCTCGCGGGGATGAGACTGGCTACGGTTTTGAAAAATATGATGTTTAAGCCGGATAGTTTTGACTGTACTGGGCAGGAGAGTTTTGCATAGTGGCGATCGATAACCTTGTGCCGTCAGTTGTTGAGCGATAACTTGGTCATCAATACTTTGTTGGCTCAAACTAACAACCTGAGTTTCCAATTCCTGGGCATTGGTGAGTTCAGCCAATGAACCAACTGGGATTGGCAGGTCAACATTAGTAGTGTCACCACCTTTCCAAATAATCCGAGTGCGAACTGTATCACGTGCAACACGATGAATGACGACCTTATCAATGAGGCAGCGTAGCAGAGATTTTTTTTTGCACTTGTGTCAAGGTGCCACTGTGCCAAAGTTCAGGGAGCCTTTGTCCAATGTTAATAAAAGCAGTTTTGAGTTCTTTTGGTAGGTGATCTACTGTTTGAGGCTGCTGACGTTGAGCATAGTTTTCTTGGGCAAGTTTTAGTTCGCGTAAAGCGTTTTCCCAACGCTGTTCTAGTTCGGCCGCTACCAATCGGTTATCCGGGTCAACCCGGTTAAACTGTCTTTCTGCTAGTGCTACTTGATACTGTAAACGTTGTATTTGTTGAGAGTGCGCTCGTTCCACTGTCTCTTGAGACTGCTGTTGGGTTTTGACAGCTTTGTGATAAGCATCTAGCTCTACAACTGACAAAGCTTCTAAAAAGGCATTGACTACGTACTCATCAATTGCATCAGCAGGAATATACTGACAAACAGGCACACGATACTGCTGCCGTAAGGAGTTACAAATATAGCGGGTTGCGCCTTTGTACTGGACAACCATCTTGTGACCACATTCACCACAGTAAACTATCCCATGCAGTAATGCTGCACCAGGGCGAGGGATACCACGAGTTTTATTGCGGTCATACTCAGCATAATTATCCATAAGCTGTGCCTGATTACGCTCGTAGGTTTGCCAACTGATGTAAGCTGGATATACGTCATTGACTCGGATTTTCCATTCGGCCATTGGCAATTGCTTTTGTTGTGGCTGATTTGAAACCAAACCACGTTTGAGAGTACGTGTACGTCCATATACAAATGCACCAGCGTAGGCAGGATTTTTCAGAATTGAGATGATACTTGCCACGCTAGGCTTGCGCCAGAAAATATCACCAAAGCGATTTCTCCGTGGAAGCAACAGCCCTTCACTGTTGAACGTCTGCAACACTTTGGAAGCTGACTTACGTTGCCCAAAAATCTCAAACACTAAGTTAATTCGGTTAATCACCTCACGATTTGGGTCTTTCTGCACCACTCCCAGTTCATCACGAACCAAACCCACAGGTAAGGTGAGTGCCAGTTCACCACGCCTGGCTTTGCTAAGAATCCCAGCACTTAAGCGGGAACGAATCGTATGCAACTCTACTTCGGAAATTTGTCCTTTGAGTCCCAACAATAATCGACCATTGGCACTACTTGGATCATAAACCCCATCTCTGTCAGCAATCAAACAACCTCTGTAACCACACAAGTCCAGCAAGGGATACCAATCTGAGCAATTACGTGACAGGCGAGTAACATCATAAGAGAGGATAATCCCTACTAATCCTAAAGTTACCTGGGCTAACAGTTCTTTAAAGCCTGGTCGCTGTTCTGCGCTGGCGGCGGTAATACCTAGATCAGTGTCAATTACCTCAATGTTATTATCCGACCAGCCCAGTTCTATAGCTCGCTGACGCAGAGCGTATTGCAGACGCAAACTCTCCTGATTGCTGATTAATTGATGTGGGGTAGACTGACGAATGTAGATTATCGCTTTGCGGTTCAGGTGTTGGAGTGTTACTAGCTCTGAGGTACTCATAAATTACCTCCTGGAAGACGGTTTGTAGTTCGTCTGTGATTACTTCTTGGAGTGCTGGGGTGAGGCGTTCCCAGATCTCACGGGGTGGGATTGACATAAAACCTCACATTGTTTGGCTAACGTGACTAACTCAGTCACACTCTCTAATGTGAGCTTAGTACGTAAATACTGTTTTGGGAGAGCTAATTGGGTTGCTGATAAAGGAATGCGTAAGCGCATATGACCTCGATAGGCTACTACCGCATGACCCTCACCACTTGGCGGGGTTGATATGGATATCACTGCAAACCTTCGCCCAAATAGTGGGTGCATCACATCAGTTACTTCTATGTCAGTTAAGTTTGCTGATGGGTTCTTGAGATGGGCATTAAGTAATGGTTTCGTTTGAAAGTTTTGCTCAACAATCAAGTATCAGACTATAGCAGAATTTTTTTCCTTTACGCCAAATATGTATGTTTCTAAAGATGAAAGTCCTGGCTAAGAAGTTGCATCTCATGGTGTACAGTTTCTAGTTCCTTTTGAGTAAGCTATAGTTCTTGATAAGTAGTATTTAATGTATCTTTTGTTAACTGTAGTTCCTGGGTAAGGCTTGCTAGCTTGATATTTGAGCTTTCAAGTTCATTCTCAATCTCTTTATAGTGGGTGACATCAAAAAAAGTGAGATTTGCAGCAATGAGAGTATGACTCGGATCTGATATTGGTGTAATGTGGATGTTTAGATAAATTGTGCCGTCGTCGGTTTTCCACTCTACATTTTTTAAGGCGATCGCGCGGCGATCGCGCTCTAGCTGTCTGAGCAAAGTCATTGAATTTACAACTCGCCCTATCTCTAGATCTCGCACTGGCGCGCCTAAATCACTAGATTTCAGTGTAAACAGGGTGTTAGCCTGTTCGTTAGCCATAATTAAGCAGCCGTTGCGAGCCACTACTAGTTGGGGAAATGGACTAGACTCAAAGGCAGCTTGCCAAATGCGGATCTGGGTGTTTAAAGGGTCAACAGCTTTCTTGTTGCCAGTCTTGGTTCGGATCAGCAACTGGTCATCCAAAGTCAGATTCTCCCCTTTAGTAAAAATGCGATGCTTTAGACTGATAGGGGTGAAGATTGGTCTCTCGTTGGTCAAGCTTTCTGAGTTGCCCAGGAAGAGAAAGCTTTTATCAGTCAAGGCAAAATGAAAGCGAACCAAAATAGTTGCTTGGGTTTCGGGTTTGAAGTAGATTAGGACGTTGCGGCACACGAGCAGATCAATTTTGGACATGGGCGGATCAACAGCCAGATTGTGACGACCAAAAATGATTGGGGAGCGCAGTTTGGAGTGAAAAACATACCGCTGGTCGATTTTCTCAAAGTATTTAGACAGTAGGTCACTTGGAATGCCTGCTACCTCGTTTTCACTATAACTGGCTTGCCGTGCTTGTTTGAGCGCATCTTCATCTACATCCGTGGCGAAAATTTGCACTCGCTGCAAATATTGCTTGATGCCAAGGGCTTCCGCCAGTAACATAGCTAGTGTATACACTTCCTGTCCAGAAGCACAGCCAGCACTCCAAACTCGAATTCGTTCATACGGCTGCTTATGTGTAATGATTTGGGGAATGATTTTGTTAGCTAAATAATCCCAAGCATCGCGATCGCGAAAAAAGCCAGAACAGTTGATTAAGACAGTGTCAAACAAGGGAGTGCACTCTTCAGGATGTCCCTGTAAATATTGCAAGTAGTTCGTATAGTTTTCAATTCTTAACTGCTGCATCCGGCGTTGGAACCGACGCATCAAAGAAGCACGCTTGTAACTCGTCAGATCGCAACCACAGTTTTGCTTGAGGTAATCTAACAAAGCTTCAAAATCTGGGTTGTAATCTGATGTATTCATTTTATATGGCTTCCTGTTATTCAAGAGGGAACAGGGAACGGGGAATAGGGAACAGAGGGTTTCTCTTGGGGATTTATACCCCACCTAAAACATGCACTTATAGAAGTGGGGTCTCTTGCTCCCGGAAGGGGAACAGAAAATAGAAAAAACTGTTTCCTGTTCCCTGTTCCCTATTCCCTTCTTCGATAAAACTTTAATTATTTTTTTATATCTTCCTTAAAGATTAACGCTAATCAAGGGCAGCTTGACGGTAAATGTTGCACCCTGCCCAACTCCATGACTTTCGGCATAGATTGTGCCACCGTGGAGTTCTACTAAGTGATGGGCGATCGCCAGTCCTAGCCCTAGCCCGCCTTTTGAGCCTGACGATTGACGAAAAGTGTCAAAAACATGGGGTAGAAACTCGGCACTAATACCAACGCCATTGTCACTTACCACAATCTGGGCTTGAGTTTCGTTACCCTCAAGACGAACCTTAATTCTTCCTCCTTGAGGAGTAAATTTGACGGCGTTGGTAAGTAAATTTAAGACAATTTGTTGTAATCGGTCTGGATCGCCTTGGACTGTCGTTGGTAAAGGGTCAAGTATACACTCTAGGTGAATGTCTTTGGTTGCTTGAGCTTGATTTAAGCTAAAGCAAATTTAATTTGCATATTGAATTTTTTCAAACTCTTGTGGGGTGGGCATCTTGCCCGCCCAGATCATGCAACTTAAATGTGGAACAGCTTACTGTGGCGATCGCAGCTTCAATTACTCCTTGCAGTTCAACTGGCTGGAGATTCAGGCTAATTTTACCCGCTGTGATGCGCGAGATATGATGAGCTAAAACACGGGTGACAAGTTCTTGGGCAGAGAAGGGTTTGATCGGATAATCGTCAGCCCCAGCTTGAAGTCCTTCAATTACAGATTCTTCTCCGGCACGTGCAGACAGCAGGTCGAAATAGTTTCTGAGTTCACCGAAATAGTTTTTGAGTCTGCCGAAATAGTTTTTGAGTTCGCCGAAATAGTTTTTGAGTCTGCCGAAATAGTTTTTGAGTTCGCCGAAATAGTTTTTGAGTCTGCCGAAATAGTTTTTGAGTTCGCCGAAATAGTTTTTGAGTCTGCCGAAATAGCTTCCCCTGCTTCTGTTCTCCCCTCGCACCAAAAACTTATAATGGTGTGTTAGCCTTTAGCGTAACGCAACGGCAATAAAGGGGGAGGAAAATCCACACCCCTTTTTGCCTCCCCTACGTATCTTTTCAAAAATAAAATATTAGTTCTATATTTAAATAAAAATTAGGTGGGTTACTCCCACCCTGATATACTCTTGGCGTGAATTTTAAGTCCTCAATTCGGAGGGTCAATCTTATTTACCACTGCCGCCCAAATAATCATTGGTGAACCCACAGCTAAACAGAACAACCACTGCTGAAAATTCAATGGCGCTGTTTCAAACACCTGATTAATCAAAGGCACGTGAGCAAAGATGATTTGCAAAATTATAGCTCCAACAATTCCAAAACCAATTGCCGGAATATCCACATTCTCTTCAATCGTACCATCCATCTTGGCAATCAAATTCGGTATTAGTTGACTAATACTCAACAGATAAAAAATCCGCCCTGCAATCAAAGAATTTATCGCCATCGTCCGGGCTAAATTTAAATTACCTGTGGTGTACTCAATATATTCAAAAACCCCAAAGATAACAATCCAGTTAAACAGAGAAATTGCCAAAATCCGCTTCATCCGGCTACTCGAAAGTAACGGTTCGTTGGGATGACGAGGCGGCTGTTTCATCACGTTTTTTGCCTTTGGTTCAAAAGCTAAAGGCACTGTCATCGTGATAGAATTCAGCATATTTAACCAAAGAACTTGTAACGACAAAATCGGCAACTCTCTTGACAACAAGGTGCTTAACAAAATTGTCATTGACTCCCCACCATTGACAGGGAGAATAAAATAAATCGCTTTTAAAAGATTCTTGTAAACCGCCCGTCCTTCTTCCACCGCTGCTTCAATCGAAGCAAAATTATCATCGGTAAGCAGCATATCCGCTGCTTCTTTAGCAACTTCCGTACCAGCACCGCCCATCGCAATACCAATGTCTGCTTGTTTTAATGCAGGTGCGTCATTGACACCATCCCCAGTCATAGCGACTATCTCGCCTTTTGACTGCAAAGCTTCCACTAAACGCAGCTTTTGTTCTGGTGCAACACGAGCAAATACTACACCTTCTTCTGCTACATGTGCCAATTCTTGTTTATCCATCTGTGCTAGTTCTGCACCAGTAAATGCCAGAACAGAACCATTTTTATTAATTCCCATGCGTCTAGCTATTGCTTGGGCCGTTACAGCATGATCGCCCGTAATCATCTTGACTTGAATTCCCGCTTCTTGACAGGCTTGTACTGCTTTCGTTGCACTTTCGCGAGGTGGATCTATCATCCCCTGCAATCCTAAAAAAATTAAGCCAGTATCAATATCGCCATGATCTACTGTGATTTGATCGTTGCTTACTGACTTTTTTGCCAGCGCTAGTACTCGCAACCCCTGCCGTGCCATAATATTCACTTCTCGCTCAATCGTTGTTTGGCGAAAAGTTTCTACACAGTCTATAGGGTGGGGTTGTCCATCAGTACTTAGCAACAGCGTACAGCGCTTGAGAATTGCCTCTGCTGAACCTTTGACATAAATAATCTTACCCCTGGGAGTTTCGTGCAAAGTTGCCATGTACTGAAACTCAGACTCAAAGGGTATTCCATCCAGTCTAGGCATTTCGTTTGCTAAGGCAGACTGGCTAAAACCTGCTTTTTTCGCAGAGGTAATTAATGCCCCCTCTGTTGGATCGCCAACTACTACCCACTTGCCATTCTTCTTTTCTAAGTGAGAATCATTGCACAATAATCCGGCGATCAGGCATTCTTGTAAACCTTTCTCGCTGTTCAAGCTAATTGGTTGGTCATTTACCAGGATTTCTCCTTCTGGTGCATAACCTACACCAGTAACTTCATACTGATGTCCTCCCGCGTAGATTGCTTGCACAGTCATCTGATTTTCTGTCAGGGTGCCAGTTTTATCAGAACAGACAACAGTCGCACTCCCTAAAGTCTCCACTGCTGGCAACTTGCGAATGATCGCGTGCCGCTGCGCCATGCGGGAAACACCAATTGCCAGTGTTACTGTCACTACTGCTGGTAGTCCCTCGGGAATGGCACTGACGGTTAAAGTTACAGCCGCTTCTAGGGCATCTTGCAAATCTCTATAGCTGAGTCCCACCACAAACGTCAGGGTTGCCAATCCCAATACCACCCGTAACCAACTTTGGCTGAATTTATCAAATTTCCGAGTTAAGGGTGTGGAAAGGTCGGTATGACGTTCCATTAGTTGGGAAATTCGACCTGTTTCGGTGGCATTTCCTGTGGCAACTACAATACCCATCGCTTGTCCAAAGGTGACGAAACCACCTGCATAAGCCATATTTTTACGCTCAGCCAAGGGAGTGTCAGCCTTTAAAATTTGGGTATTTTTTTCTACCGCTACTGACTCACCTGTGAGTGCTGATTCATCAACTTGTAAATTTCGTACTTGCACTAACCGCAAATCTGCTGGCACTTTGTCACCAGAGGCAAGCATGACTAAATCGCCTGGTACTAACTCTCGGGATTGTACGCGTAATTTCTTACCATCACGAATCACAGTAGTTTCTGTAGTAATGGCTTTGGCTAGTGCCGCGATCGCACTTTCAGCTTTGGATTCCTGTATAAATCCAATGATGGCGTTGGTGGTAGTAACACCCCAAATCACCCCAGCATTCACAAAACTGCCTGAGATCGCTTTGACTAATCCCGCACCCAGCAAAATTATCAGCAGTGGCTGGTTAAATTGCAGCAAAAATTTCAACCACCAAGGTTTGCCTTTCTTCGCTGTTAGTTCATTCGCACCAAAATCAGTTAACCGCCGTTTCGCCTCAACACTACTCAAACCTTTTTCTAAGTCAGTTTCTAAGTAGGCGATCGCTGTCGCAGTTTCTAAAGTATGCCAAACTTTGGGCTGCTCTTGGGGCAGTCCGACTGAAGATATAGTTTGAACCATAACTTAATTCTTTTTAAAGGTGTTATCTTATATATAACACTCTTAATTAGTGCTAAGCTTGATTCTGCACTAAAATCATTAAATGATTGTTATCATATTTTTCAATACTTGCTGTCTTGTATAAGCAATGAGTATGCTTGCCATAGAGGTGAGGCTCAAATTCGGAAGGCAAAAACGCGTGAACTTGGAACTGTCTACCCCCTTAGAGTTAATAGGACGTTCGGCGGAATTTCAGCGGATAGTTGAGGTTCTGGCAGAAGATGGTGACTTGCTGATTGCAGGAGTACCCGGAAGTGGACGGCGTACCTTGGTACGAAGGGCAGCTTTGGCAGTGGGGGTGATCGCACTAGAGATAGACTGTATTCGCGCCACGGATGGAGAGAGATTTGTGCAATTGCTGGCAGAAGCGATCGCCCAAAGTTTCGATGCAGTCAAAATTCAAGACTGGGTTAATAACAGCGGTAAGGAATTTTTCAGCTTTCACGCAGAAGAGATCCCTCCAACTCCCCTTGAAATGGGGGGCGATGTTCCCCCCTTATTAAGGGGGGATAGGGGGGATCAATCCATATCAAACAGCGGCAAACTGATACTAATTCGCTCCCTTAACCAAAAGCAGTTATGGCAAGCATTTGAAACCTTACTTGAGTTACCCCAAATCTTAGCGGAACCTCAAGACAAGCGAGTAGTCCTGATTTTGCAGAGTTTTCCCCACATCCGTTCATGGGATCGTCATGGTTTGTGGGAAAACACACTGCGGCGAGAAATTAACCAACAAACTCATGTAAATTATGTGCTAATAGCAACGATTGCCGAAATAACCCACCATTCTGAAGAAACTAACCATCCACTGGAAATTGTCCAGTTACCACCTTTAGCGAAAGATGTTGTCGCAGTCTGGGCAAGAGAGATTTTACAGACAGTAGGATTAACATTTGATCCTCGCTCAAAAGCACTGCAACTATTTCTAGATGCGGTACAAGGACACATTGGCGATGCCACGGCAATAATTCGTCGCCTGCAAGCGTTGCGCCGTCCCGATGGATTAATCACTGAACAAGAAGTACAGCAAGCAGTTGCAGAATTGCTCAAAGATTTATCTATCATCTTTGAGTCCTTATTAATGCTACTCCCAAGCAATCAAGTCCATCTTTTAGAATGTTTGGCTACCGACCCCACTGAGAAACCCCAAAGCCGAGAGTATATTCAAAAACATGGTCTTTCTCGTGGCGGCAGTCTTCAGGGCGCACTAAATGGACTTCAGCACAAAGGCTTGATTTACGGTGCTGAACAACACTATCAGCTAGCATTACCTTTACTAGCTTTATGGTTACGTCAGCGTTTGACTGGATAAAATCGAACCTAGCGCTCTGTTGAATACAAAAACATGAATATTGCAATCCGTCAATTACAAGCCAGAGATCGTGGTTTTCGTGCTGAAATCATTGGAGTGGCAATGCACAGACCTAATGAAGCGGGATACAATCGCCCTGATGTTTTTGTGCTGGATGATTGGCGTTAGTTTAGTACGGCTTTGCGTAAAATAGTAGCATTTGAAACGCAGAGGGTCGCGGAGGTAAACGCACGCCTGTAGCAGAGTTTTGATACAAAAGTTTTGCTATGAACTTATGTGATGTTGTGCTTATACCAAGTTGTGTTCAGATATAGCAATTTGTGCCCTCTCCCCCTCCCCTCTCCCAATTTGGGAGAGGGGTGCCGACAGGCGGGGCGAGGGAAGTACTATTTTTAACTGCAACCTAGTATTTTAACAAAGAAGTTTTATGAAAGTTTACGAACTTCAAAGTAAGGCAGGCATTGATGCACTGAAATTGGTTGAACGACCGGAACCCAGACCCGAATCAGGCCAAGTTCTTGTGCGCGTAAAGGCAACGTCCTTGAATTACCGTGACTTGATTGTTGCTGAAGGAAGTTATGGATCTGGACAGAAATACCCTCTGATTCCTATGTCCGATGGTGCGGGTGAAGTTGTAGCCGTGGGTGAAGGGGTAACACGAGTAAAAGTAGGCGATCGCGTGGCGGGAATTTTCTTTCAAGCCTGGATCGATGGTCAACTCAACCGAGAGAAGATGAAATCGGATTTGGGGGGTGGTATTGATGGCATGCTGGCTGAATATGTCGTTTTACACCAAGATGGATTAGTAATAATACCTGACCACCTATCCTACGAAGAAGGTGCTACCTTACCCTGTGCAGCCGTTACAGCATGGCATGCCTTAGTAACTAAAGGTAATATCGGTGCAGGCGAAACCATCTTATTACTCGGTACAGGAGGAGTATCTATATTTGCCCTCCAGTTTGCCAAGATACACGGCGCGAGGGTAATTATTACTTCTAGCAGCGACGAGAAATTAGCACGCGCTAAAGAATTAGGCGCTGATGAGACGATTAACTATAAAATAAATCCCGATTGGGAAAAGAAAGTTTATGAACTCAGCGATCGCACTGGTGCAGATCATGTAGTAGAAGTAGGTGGCGCTGGGACTTTACCAAAATCTCTGCAAGCGGTGCGAATTGCAGGACGTGTTAGCTTGATTGGTGTACTCTCTGGTAGAGGAGCACAGGTAGATCCTTTACCCATACTCTTTAAAAGTCTAACAGTACAGGGGATTTATGTAGGTAGTCGGAAAATGTTTGAGGCAATGAATCAGACAATTTCTCAGCATCAAATCAAACCCGTAATAGATAGGGTGTTTCCGTTTAGCGAAGCGCAGGCTGCTTACCGTTACCTGCAAAGTGGATCTCATTTTGGAAAAGTGGTGATTCAAGTGAGTAGTTAGATCCTTGGTGTCTTAGTGTCTTGGTGGTGAAAAAATTTTATTTAACCACCAAGGCACCAAGACACGAAGAAAGCATTGTAATTTAATAATAAGAAAGTGGTAGTAAGTAACTTACTACCACAAACGTTTACTGTGCAAAAACGTATTTTGTAGGGTGGGCATTGCTAACCCTACATAATTTAGTATACATCTTTTTAGAATACAATCAACATCTTTAAGGAATCTTTTAAGATGAATTAAATCTACTAGCGAATCTTAAGGCATACTATTAAGATGCGAAAGTAATGATGAGTGGCGACGTGAGCAAACGATTTACTGTAACTCTTCCGGACTCAGTATTTGAAGATTTAGAGGTGTTGGCAGATGCACAAGGCAGGCCAACAGCCAACCTTGCAGCTTTTTTGATTGAAATTGGTATCAAACAGGCTAAAGAACAAGGCGAATTTCCAGATAAACAAAAAAATTCCTCCACAGCAAAGAAGGCTAAGGAGGATGCATGAAGTGAGCGATCGCATTTGCCTAGCTGTCTAGCTATTTACTTT
This sequence comes from Fischerella sp. PCC 9605, assembly GCF_000517105.1. Classification (GTDB taxonomy): domain Bacteria; phylum Cyanobacteriota; class Cyanobacteriia; order Cyanobacteriales; family Nostocaceae; genus PCC9605. The sequence continues at coordinate 2,201,785 of NZ_KI912148.1, forward strand.
TTGTTGTCAGCTAGGGGCGATCGCATTTTATGTTCCATGACCTACACTTAAAATCTTTATTTAACGCAAAATGAACTTATGTGAATCATATTGAAGCACCGAAACATAAGCTGTACTTTTCTAGTTAATTTATAAAAAGCGAGAAAAATATGGTATGGCAAAGCGAATTTCAGTAGAGATTGAAGGCTTAAAGGAAGAAATTGAGCAAGCGTACTCCAACGATAAATTTTGGTGTCAGCTATCACTAGCTCAGAAGATTCGCATACTTATTCAAGATGGCTTAGAGAAAGCTAGAAGCCAGCAAAATAAACCAAATTAATTTAAGTGTTTACAGAGGTGTAAAAGTCTGTGTTAGGTTGCAAATTCTACCTTTTATGCCTGCCAAGCTATTCTCACTCGTTAGTTTAATTGCTTGTGTTTCCTGGTAAACTCGGGGGAGAAGTGACGATTGTTACAATTAAAATTTTACTAGTTGATGACTGCCTGGAAGACCGAGAAACCTACCGCCGCTACCTATTGGGGGATAACCAACACACCTACAGTATTTTAGAGACAGAGACTGGGGAACAGGGTCTAGAATTGTGTCAGCAGCAATTTCCCGACGTGATTTTGCTTGATTATCTGCTGCCAGACATGGATGGGCTGGAGTTTCTCAACGAGTTGAAAACTCAGTTAGGTCAAACAAACCTTCCAGTCATCATACTAACGGGTCAGGGAGATGAACAGGTAGCAGTACAGGCGATGAAAAACGGTGCTGCTGACTACTTGGTTAAAAGAAATACAACATCAGAGAGCCTTTGTCTTGCTATTGAAAATGTACTAGAAAGAACTCGTTTGCGTAGGCAGCTTCTTGAGAGCGAAAAACGTTTCCAGGCTACATTCAACCAAGCAGCTGTTGGTATCGCCCACGTAGGACTAGATGGACAATGGTTACTGGTGAATCAGAAGCTTTGCGACATTGTGGGTTATACTCGCGAGGAATTGAATCGGCTAACTTTCCAAGATATAACACATCCCGATGACCTCAATGCCGATTTGGAGTATGCTAGCCGGATATTGGCTGGTGAAATAGAAACGTATTCGCTAGAGAAACGTTACATTCGTAAAGATAATACCCATATTTGGATTAATTTAACCGTCTCCCTAGTTAGGGAAGCATCTGGTGAACCAAAATATTTTATCTCTGTTATTCAAGATATTACTGCCCGCAAGCAAGCCCAAGCAGCACTGCAACAAGCTCATGCGGAGTTAGAAAGGCGAGTGCAAGAGCGAACCAGCGAACTCCAGCAAGCCAACGAGGAATTGCAAACAACACTGGAAGAACTACAAGTCGCTGAAGAGGAATTGCGCCAGCAGAATGAAGAAATGGCTGTAGGTCGTCAAGCAATAGAATTGGAGCGCCAGCGTTACCAGGATTTGTTCGAGTTCGCTCCGGATGGATACTTAGTAACTGATACTCAGGGAAATATTCGAGAGGCAAACCGTACAGCAGCTACCTTGCTCTCCATACAACAGCAGCGTTTAATCGGCAAACCACTGTTTGTCTTTATTGCCAACCCAGAACGCAAGGCTTTTCAGACTCGATTCGCACAGTTGCAGCCGATGCAGAACTGGGAAGTTTACCTCAAGCCACACAAAGGAGATCCTTTCCCGGCGACGATCGCTGTGAGTAGTATACATGACGAACAGGGTCAGCAAGTGGGTTGGCGCTGGCTGCTCCGCGACATTAGCGATCGCAAACAGGCAGAACAGAAAATCCGCGAACAGGCTGCTTTGCTTGATGTCACTACCGATGCCATTTTTGTCCGCGATTTAGAATGTCGGATCTTATACTGGAATCGTGGCGCTGAGCGTCTGTACGGCTGGCTGGCAGCAGAAGTACTAGGTAGAAATTGTTCCGAGTTTTTATACAAGCAAATATCACCTCAAATCGAAGAGGCTTTCAGAACTGTTGTCAATCAAGGAGAATGGCACGGCGAGCTAAAGAAAATCGCGAAATCGGGACAAGAAATTATCGTCCAAAGTCGCTGGACACTCATGCGCGATGGTGCGGGACAACCAAAATCTATCCTCGCCGTTGATACCGACATCACCGAGAAAAAACAACTCCAGCAACAGTTTTATCGGGTACAACGCCTAGAGAGCCTCGGAACCTTAGCAAGCGGTATTGCCCATGATTTGAATAACATACTGACGCCCATTCTGGCAGTCGCTCAACTGCTGCCACTTAAACTTCCCAATCTTGATGAGCAAAATCGGCAACTGCTGAAAATCCTGGAAGACAACTCTAAACGCGGTGCAGATCTCGTCAAGCAAATTCTATCGTTTGCACGAGGTGCGGAAGGGAAGCGGATTCCTCTACAACCAAGACACCTGCTCAAAGAAATTGAGCGGATTGTCAAAAATACATTTCCCAAATCAATTGAAATCTGCATTGATATACCAACGCCAAATCTTTGGACTGTCTCGGCAGATCCCACGCAAATACATCAGGTGTTGATGAACTTGTGTGTAAATGCTCGTGATGCTATGCCTAATGGAGGCACTCTCACTATTTCTGCTGAAAATCTATTTGTTGATGAAAACTATGCCAGAATGAATCTGGAGGCAAAAGTGGGTGACTACGTGGTTATAACCGTGTCGGATACAGGATGCGGTATGCCACAAGAGGTACTGGAGAGAATTTTTGAACCCTTTTTCACAACCAAAGAACCAGGCAAAGGCACAGGGTTAGGTCTTTCTACGGTTATTGGTATCATCAAAAACCACGGTGGTTTTATCAATGTCTATAGTGAAGTAGGCAAAGGCAGCCAATTTAAGATGTACTTGAGTGCCAGTGACACAGGGGCAATACTATCAGCTGATGACTCCGAGATGGCTAGAGGAAACGGCGAATTAATTCTGGTTGTGGATGACGAAGTATCTGTTCGAGATGTTACCAAAGCCTCACTTTTAAACTACAACTACAGAGTCCTGACTGCCAGTGATGGCATTGAAGCGTTCTCACTCTACGCCCAACACAAAAATGAAATTAGCTTGGTGTTGATGGATATGCAGATGCCATCGATAGATGGGTTAAATGCTATTCGCGTTCTGCAACAAATGAATCCCTCTATCAAAATTATTGCCATTAGCGGACTCGCATCTAATCTTAAGCTTTTAAAAGCTAGTGGTATTGGCGTGCAAGCATTTTTATTGAAACCATACACCATTAAAGAATTATTAAATACTATTAAACAAGTTTTTTTTTACGCATTTTTACTGAGGGCACCGTGATGGAACATTTGAACATTTGCAAGTTCGCAACTGCTTTTCTTGGCTTGTAGTAAGCACTTAAGTACTTATACCATTTTGAAAAAATAATGCGACAAATAGACATTGTAGAGACGCGCCATGGCGCGTCTCTGCATCAGGATGTGTTGTAAACATTTATTCAATCGGTATTACTACGAACCATGTGTAGTTCTAGTTTTGAGAATTGGTATTGCCTGCCTAAAAAGAACGTGTTTGTCACAATATTTAAATAAGCCTATTTTTTAGTTTCAGAAATGCCTTCTAAACATAAACCGCCAGTCAGTGCTGTGCAATCCTGCGACTGGCCGATTGAACAATTACCAGGATTGTCACCAGAGGAAAAATCCCAACTCCAAAACTGCGGCATTACCACCACAAAAGCACTTGTCGAACAAGGTAAAACTCCACAGGCTAGGCTCATGCTGGCAAATAAATTGCAAATCCATCTTCAATATGTTAATAAATGGGTGGCGTTGGCGGATTTGGCGCGGATTCCTAGCGTTGGCACTCAATATTGTGGATTATTACTTCATGCTGGTGTTGGTTCTGTGGCGCTGCTGGCGACTCTTCCCATCCACAGATTGCATCAGCAAATTTTGCGCTTACAGGTGGCGACAATGCAACGGCGGGATTTATGCCCTTCTGTTGAGCAAGTACAGCAGTGGAGTCAGCAAGCGGTAAAAATTATGAATTATGAATTATGAATTATGAAAATTTTCATCATTTATCATTCATAATTTCTATTCCCTAGCCAGTACGCCATTGAGAAAGATATCAGCAAGTCCTTCTGCCATTTGCTGCATTTTTTCGGGAGGGGCGTTGGGTTCCATCAGGGTGTTGTGAGAAAAGCCGGCGATCGCAAACATTCCTAAAAAAACTTTTGCCACCAATTTCGCATCCATTTGGCGATAAATGCCTCTATCCATTGCGGTTTGGAAGAAAGCTTCGGCAACATCGGTCATTTTGGCAATCACTTCTGATTGGATGCGATCGCGTAAGTCGGGGTGAAACTGCGCCTCCATAAAACACACCCGCATTAAGTCGGCATTTTTTTGCATGTTCCACATCCGACGGCGCATCACTTGAGCGACTGCCTTATAACTGCCCATTTCACTTAATTCTGTGAGCAGATCGGTGAGAATCTCCACCCAGCCAGCAGTAGCTACCTCCACCAAAATTGCCTTTTTATTGGGAAAATGGCGGAATAGCGTTCCTTCCGCCACGCCTGCTGCTTGTGCTAAATCGCGAGTGGTAGTGCCATCAAATCCCTGGGACGCAAACAACCGCCTTGCCGCTTGTAAAATGCGGCTACGCGTTTGCGCCTCTGATGGCGGGGAAGAATTAAAAACACGCATAACAGTTATAGTGAAATATCCGGAACTGGACTCGTAGCATTATTGTCTTACGACAAGTACAAAAAGCACAGAAAGCTTAATACAAGATTAACGCCCTACTCGCAAGTATCTTGTTTTTTAGGTAATGAAACTTTACTTTCATTTTCGCTTATGAACCAGTTGTATTGCTCATACCAAATTCAAGTCCGAAAAAAAGCAACTCAGCTAATAGTCACGTTGCTTTTAGCACTAACCTTGGCGTGGGGGTTGCTACCACCAGTTGCTTTCGCTAAAACCCAAACTCCACCACCTCAAAGCTCGATTAAACCCTATTTGGATCGAGTGATGAAGCAACTGACGGAGTTTCGCCTCGACAATGGTATGAAATTCATTGTCTTTGAACGCCATCAAGCACCTGTAGTTTCTTTTGTTACTTATGCTGATGTAGGCGGTATAGATGAACCAGATGGAAAAACAGGTGTAGCACACTTTCTAGAGCATTTAGCTTTCAAAGGCACAACCAGAATTGGTACAAAAGATTACAAAACCGAAAAACCGCTGCTAGACGAATTGGATCGGTTGGCTGAGCAAATTCAAACTGCGAAAGCAGCTGGCAAAAAAGATGAGGTTGTTAAGTTAACAGCCGAATTTGAGAAAGTGGAAGCGCAAGCCGCCAAGCTTGTCCAGCAAAATGATTTAGGGCGAATTGTTGAACAGGCAGGAGGTGTGGGTTTAAATGCCAATACTTCCACAGAAGCCACTCGTTATTTATACAGCTTCCCTTCTAACAAGTTGGAATTGTGGATGTCACTGGAGTCTGAACGGTTTTTGGAACCTGTATTTCGGGAATTTTATAAAGAAAAAGATGTCATTTTAGAGGAGCGACGCCTGCGGGTGGAAAATTCACCCATAGGCATGATGTTGGAAAAATTTATTGATGCGGCTTTCAAAGTCCATCCCTACAGGCGTCCGGTGATTGGTTATGACGAAGATATCCGCAACTTAACACGGGAAGATGTCCAGAAGTTTTTCGACACGCACTATGTACCAAGCAATTTAACTATCGCCATTGTGGGAGATGTCAAACCCGCTGAAGTCAAAAAACTGGCGCAAATTTACTTTGGGCGGTACAAAGCCAAACCAAAACCTGATGAAAATCTGCCAGCAGAACCACAGCAAAAACAAACCCGGGAAGTGGCGTTAAAGTTAAATTCTCAACCTTGGTATTTAGAAGGCTATCATCGTCCAGCAGTTACCCATCCAGATAACGTAGTGTATGACATTATGGGTAGATTACTGAGTGACGGACGGACATCGCGCTTATATAGTTCTTTGGTGGAAAAGCAGCGGTTGGCACTTTCAGCCCAGGGTTTCAGCGGATTTCCGGGAGATAAGTATCCGAATCTGATGTTATTTTATGCTCTCACGGCTCCCGGTCATACAGTTGACGAGGTGGCAGTGGCGTTGCGAAAAGAAATTGACAGACTCAAGACTGAACCAGTGTCAGCTATTGAGTTAGAACGGGTGAAAACGCAAGCCAGAGCAGAATTGTTGCGAACGCTCGATTCTAATATGGGTATGGCGCAGCAATTGTTGGAATACGAAGTGAAAACTGGTTCTTGGCGAAATTTGTTTAAGGAGTTGGATAAATTAGAAGCCGTGACGGCTGCTGATATTCAACGGGTAGCACAAGCAACTTTTACGCCCCAAAATCGTACTATTGGCAAGCTGTTGTCGCAGCAAGGATGAACAAAGTATGCAGAGGTATAAGAGAAAGAGCAAAAGGCAAATGACGATTTCAAATTTCAAACTTATGATTCCGAATGGGAAACGGTTGGTTTATACACTGGTTGTTGCTTTTGCCTTTGTACTTTTGACTTTTAATTTCTCTTGGGCGGCAACAGCAGCAAAGCATTATACGGAGTTGCAGTTTGCACCACTGCCTGAGGTAAAGTTACCAAAGTACGAGCGGTATCAGTTAAATAACGGCATAGTTGTTTATTTGATGCAAGATCGCGAATTGCCCTTGGTAAAGGGTGGGGCGATGATTCGTACTGGCGATCGCTGGGAACCGACAGATAAAGTTGGTTTGGCTGAGTTGACAGGTAAGGTAATACGAACTGGGGGAACTGTTTCCCATACGCCCGACGAAATCAACCAAATGTTAGAACAACGGGCAGCTTCAGTAGAAATCAGTGTTAATGAAAGTAGTGGCACTGCAAGTTTTGAAGCGCTCAGCGAAGATACAGAAACAGTGCTAGGTTTGTTTGCTGAGATACTGCGAGAACCAGTGTTTGCTCAGGATAAACTGGAGTTGGCAAAGACGCAGGCACGTGGGCAGATCGCACGTCGTAATGATACTCCAGATCAGATTGCTCAGCGAGAATTTACGAAATTGATTTATGGCAAGGAAAGTCCTTACGCCCGTACGACTGAGTATGCAACGATAAATAATATTTCTCGTCAGGATTTAGTGAAGTTTTACCAGCAGTACTTTTACCCCAATAATATGATTTTGGGGATTGTGGGGGATTTTGACCCCAAGAAAATGAAATCGCTAATTCAAGCTAAGTTTGGTGACTGGAAAGCCAACCCAAATTTAACTAAACCCCAATTGCCAGAAGTGACACAAGCCAATAAAGGTGGTGTGTTTTTTGTTAATCAACCACAACTGACTCAGAGTAATATTCTCATCGGACATTTGGGAGGACAGTTTAACAGTCCCGATTATCCTGCATTGGATGTGTTAAGTGGGGTGTTAAATGGCTTTGGCGGACGCTTGTTTAATGAAGTGCGATCGCGTCAGGGGTTAGCTTACTCAGTATACGGTTACTGGAGTCCCCGCCATGACTACCCCGGTATGTTCATTGCTGGTGGACAAACGCGATCGGACGCAACTGTGCAGTTTGTGAAAGCCCTGCAAACAGAAATCAAACGCCTGCAAACTCAACAAGTAACGCCAAAAGAATTAGCTTTTGCTAAGGAGTCTACTCTCAATTCGTTTGTTTTCAATTTTGAAGATCCTGCTCAAGTCTTGTCACGCTTAATGCGGTATGAATACTATGGCTATCCCTCTGATTTTCTATTTCGCTATCAAAAAGCCGTGGCAGCAACGACAGCAGCAGATGTACAGCGAGTGGCACAACAATATCTCAAACCAGATGCACTGATAACTTTGGTAGTGGGGAATCAAACCGCCATTAAACCGCCACTGACACAGCTAGCAACACAGGTAACGCCAATAGATGTAACAATTCCTGGTTCACCACAACCCCAGGCAAAAAATTAAGCGATACCTGTTAAGCTCTATTTATTAAAAATGCAGAACCCGGCTGTTCGTATAAGCCGGGTTTGTTTTTACATATAAAAACTTTGCCGATAAAAAATGTAGTGCAATAGCTAATTGCTTACATTGAACAAAGGTGAGCATTGCCAAATATTTAGGATGAAATAATGGGATGATTAAATGCGATCGCGAAATTTTGAACCCCTCATTTTTGATAATTATAGACATCTGCGACAGGCAAAATCATCCCGCAAATATGCAAAGTCTAGTTATTAGTCGTATATCCCTAAGGAGAAACTAGTAGCCCAAGAATTGGAAGATTTATTACCATCCTTGGCAGAAGCCTCTGCATTTGCATAGGCAGAATTGACATATTTATCGGTATAGGTATTAGTATCAGTAGAAGTGTAAGTAGATTTTCCAGAAGCACTAGCGTTAGCTGTTGCATACGCAGATCCTTGGGAAACATACGTTTGAGCATCGACACTAGTCGATACACCTCCAATGATTGTATTTTTAAATTCAGCTATTTCCAAAAATTTTAAGTCATCAATAATCATCTGATTTACCTCAAAGGTTATAGAAGGTATGTTTTTTTTATTATAATATCAAAAAATCATTTTTAGCTATTGATAATTAAAAATCATACTCCTATACTAATTATTAATTATTCTTAGAGCAACTTCAGAAACTAACTAAAAGACTATCAATTCATTCTTTACAGTTTTTTTTAAACAAATAGGCTAACTCATTTTTTTTAAATAGTTTGAAATCTATTATCAAAAATTTTTATAATTTAAAAATATTATAGTTTATTGTACATAATTGCTAACTATATTAAAGAACAGAAAATATCTAAATATGTAAATATTTCAAACATAAAAATAGAATAATTCCTTGCACTTCAATAGCTTTCACTTTCATTGTCTTGACTATAGGACTAGTATTTAATGTTTGAAAAGATACGTAGCGTTATGCCAAAGGCTAACGCACCATTCTATGTTTTTGGTGCCGTACTCTCGGCAATTGCACACCCTACGTGTACTTAGATTTTTTCAATCATCAAACCTGATTCCTGTATGAGTAATAATTAGAAAAGTCATTCCTAATTCGTAATCGAATTGGTAATTACAAATTGAAAGTTAGAGCGTCTGCAATTGCCTCTGAAATTGGGTAGCCCAAATCTCGCTCCAGCATTCCCCACTCTCCTGTGGGGTTAAGCTCTAGAAAGACGTATTCCCCCAATAGTGTTTGAATTAAGTCAAAAGCTCCAAATAAAAGCCCAAACCTAGCCATAAATGCTTTGAGACAATCTGCTACTTCTGACGGCAAATCGTGAGGTTGCCATATGCAAGCATTAATACTGGCACGCCGCCAATCAAGAGTGGATGCTGCATATAAAGACGCATCTAGCGCCCCCACAAATAACTTTCCATCTACATACACCACCCGCAGTTCCCACTGCTTTGGTATTTGCTCTTGGAAAACCATTGGACAATAGCGCAGATTCTCTGCATCAAGCAAATCTTCCTCTTTCACTGCACTAGTGTAGAGAAAGAAAGGGGAGCCTTTCATACTTACAGAAAGAGGAGTCAACAGCTTTGCAACCATTTTCCCCTTTACCTCGCAGAAAAACTCCCGTGCTTCCTTTGGGTTGTTAGTGACAAGAGTTCGGGGAATGACAAAACCTACTTCCTGTGCTACCCGCAGTTGACGCAGCTTGTTCTCAGCTGCATTTATCCGCTGCAAATCATCCACCCAATGGGCTTCCCTAAGGCTGTCCCAAAACCCCTCCAAGGTAGCTAGTGACTCTCTAGCACAAGCCGCCTGGAATTGCGGAGCCAAATTTTTACTCACCTGGGGTTGCCAGATACGACGCATCCAGACAGCTTGCACTTGTTGGGTGCTAATAGAGCGATCGCTGTATCTTAGCCTGTAATCACTGCCATTGTTGCCCAGCAGTATCTTAATTTGTACCGCAAGTGGAAATTTATCAGTGTCCAGGCGAAATGGTTGCACTCCTCGTTTTAACAGGGCTTGCGCCACTCTATCCACTGTAAAGAAATCACCACTATGGGTAATCAATAAAACAACATCACGTGGTGATTGCATACAAAATTCAATGACTTTTGAGTTTTGCCCTGAACACTCATCTACAAGCTAAATTTGTTCTCAATAGGTATTCACAGACATTTACAGCGAAAAAACTTTGGAAGGGTAATCCCAAAGCTTTACTTTATTGCACATCATCAGCGTCAGAAGGGTACTTTTGCGTTACAGCAATATCGTCATCGCCATCAGATGGATATTTATGAGTGACATACTCATCAGCATCAGATGGGTACTTTTTAGTAACTGCAATACCATCTTCTCTGTTATGAGATTCTTCGTTATCAGAGGGATACTTCAAGGTGGTTGCTCCCCAACCTCCCTGCACTGCATTCATTTCCTCTTCAGACAAATCTTCACAGAATTGTCCTTCTAGATAGCGAGCAAAGAATGGCAATGCTTGCTCCTTGCTCTCAGACATATATTCCTCCTTGAAGCAAGTGATTTTAAATCGAATTGCAAGCTCCTCTTATTCCCTATTAATTGTCACAAGAACTAGATCGTCAGAAACTACTAGAGCTAGATCTTGAAGAACTGCTGGAGTAGTTGCTTGAAGAAGTATTTACTGAGACGCTCTGAATAATCTCACTTTGACCATGACCAGATGCTTCGGCTACACTTTTTGCCTCTGCAATAAACTTGCCATCAGGTGAGACTACGCGTTTGATTACAACTTGATAGCGAGCCATGACTTTGTAACCTATGCTGTAGGTTAATCACGAAAGATTTACTGAAGTTTTACCAAGCCTCTACTCAATAAGCCACTAAATCACAACCAAGTTGATGCAATCTTGGAAATTAGTTAACTTTTTGATGTTGCTGATGCAGAACTTACGGCGTATTTGACATCACCATAATGACCTCCTCCAGCAATAGCTATAGCTCTGCCATCTTTAGTTTTCTTAGCCGAAATTCTATATTTATTTCCTACCGGATCTACTACCTCCTTTTCCAAAGAAAAATCATCTGGAGCTCTATCAAGCAAAGCTAAATCTTCAAGCAAAAAATCTGGTATTCCGCCATGAAAAGGATGTCCTGCCGATCCACCTTGGACTTGAAGATCCTTAGAAATTTCAGTTTCACAAAAACTGAGATCAAAAATTTTTAGTCGACTCATCATCAAATCCTCGCTTGCAACATGATGTAGTTCGCTGAAAGCTTTTTTAAAGCTTTCAGCGAAATTCAAGAGAGTACTCTCTATTTGCAGTGCAACAAACTTCTACTGTAATGCAGAGTAGTTAGAGAAAGAGTTAGATGATTAGCTAACTCAAAGTCATTATTAGTCTACCGCAGCAATGGATTTAGAACTGGAAGCAGAAGAGTAATCGCTAGCAAAAGTAAAGGTGTCAGTCTTAGTGAAGGTTTTGTCACCGTATGCAACAGAATCTGCATTAGCTACAGCAGAATTATCGTCGAGATCGATGTCAGTCTTAACGTCTAATTTAACTACGTCTTTTTGGAAGTATGTGGGGTAGTAGTAATAAGAACCACCAACAACTTGACCAGCTTCAACAGCTTCGATGTGATTCAAATCAGAGATAATCATGGGTTTCTCCTGGGAATTACTTAATCGTTATTCAGTGATAAGTAAGCAACCAATCTGTTTTTATTGGTTACATTTTTACTTTAGCTTAATTACAGAAAAAAGCAATAGTTTTTGCATAAAAAATCATAAGAATAACTAATTGTAATATGTTGTTTTTTAGTTTTTATGCCACTATTTTTTATATTAAAAAAAACAAAAAATAACATGATAAGTTTGGACGATTTTTATTGAATTTTTATCGCCCAAACGCATTTTTTTATTAATTAAATAGGTTTTTAATGATTTCTCATATTTTTGTGAAAATATCGACTTGATTTTATTTTTTAAATACAGATTTTTGATTTTTAAAATGTTTTGTTTTTTTGGACAAACTCCTTCTATCCACCCTGAGTATGGGAGGATTATCAGTGACACAATAGTTTGAAATTCAGTAAGTTATTGATTGCTGGCAAATAGACAACTTAAGCTTGCTTCAGCAGTTCCTCCTGTGGTTGTAAATCGGTACCTAAATCTAGCTGCGCCACAATTTCCATGCTCTCGATTTGTTGCTTTAACCAACCAGAAAATAACTCTGTGATAATTTTTTCGCGTAACTGTTCATCTAGTTGGGGTTGAATAATTTCTTCAACCCAAATTAAATACACTCCTTTAGGAGTAGTAATTGGTTTGAGAGCCTCAGGTGGAGTTGCAGCAAATACAGCCGCTGCAATCTCCGGACGCAAGTCTTTGCGATATCGAACTCCTTGATATCCACTAGCACGACGGAGTTCTGGTTCGGGAATGTATTGGCGAGCAATTTCAGGAAAACTGATTTCGCCTTCTTCTAGGGCATAAAACAATTCCAAAGCCAAATCTCTATCATCAAAGACGACTTCATAGGTAACGGCGGCAACATAATCTAGTTGATGTTCATAAAAGAACTTTTCGACATGAGCCGAAAACAGATGATTCGCTAACTTCCTCGAAATGACGTTGTTGTGAACTAATTCTTCAAACTCATTCAAAGACAGATGATGTTTCTTCAGCCATGTCCAAGTGTCTTTTGCTTTGACGAGTTTCTTCTCTAAGCGTAGTTTGTCTCCTTCTTGCTGCAATTCTTCTTCCTTGACTTCAATGCCAGCTTCCTGGGCGGCTGCTGCAATAATCTTTTGAGATGCTATGGCCTCAAGAACACCAGGAATTTGGCAGGAGAGTTTGAGGCTGTGAATGATGTCTGAACCAGAAATGGTCAGATGTTTCATGATGCAATCCCTCCAATTTTGTGATTTGTCGTTTGTCATTTGTCATTTGTTCTTACTAATGACCAATGACTAATGACTAATGACTAAAGCTTTAAACCATCTTTTTGCAGTTTTTTGAATGGATCTAAGACAAAGTCAATCACGCGCCGCTGACGAACAATGACTTCAGCATTTGCTGTCTGACCAGCGGTCAGTGGAATACGTTTGTTGCCATTTTGGATGTACTGCTGATCTAGGGCGATTTCTAACTCAAAGTTTTCTACGTTTCCTTGGGGTGTTTGGGTAACTTTGGTGTCTGGAGATATCCAAGTAACTTTTCCTTGAACGATGCCGTACTCTTGGAAGGGATAGGCGTCAAACTTGATTTTGACTGGCATTCCTACCTTCAAGAAACCACTCTGTTGACTGGGCATCTGGGCTTTGAGTATGAAGCCCATGTTTTTGGGTGCGATTTGAGCTATTCTCTGACCAGCTTGTACCACTGCTCCTGGCTTGGTAACTGGCAACTCAAAAATCACTCCATCAATTGGCGATCGCACTATTCGTTGCTGCAATTGCAGCTTATAGGACAAAATTTGGCTTCTAGTTTGAGCAATTTGGGATTGCAGCGCGGTGATTTGTGTTTGCAGGTCTTTGAGTTGTTGCTGATTTTTCAAGACAGCCAGTTTACCAGCTTGTACTAAGCCTTGATAGCTATTTTGCTCTTCTTGCAGTCGCAGTTGTGCTTGCTTGATATCAGACTCTAACTGATTCATTGTTGCCTGATAACGACTCTGTTCCTCAGCTAAGCGCAATTGCGCTTGTTTAACGTCAGATAGAGCCTTTTCATGGAGTTGTATGCTTTCTTGTTCTTCTTTTTTGAGTTGATCGATTTGAGTTACCGAAACCGCACCATCGTTTACTAGTTGACTAAAGCGTTCGACTATTCTTGAATCTATTTTCAAACGATCTCGGGTAGACCTTTGGTCATTTTGAGCAGTCTTAATCTGCTGCTGTGCCTGATTTACTAATGCTTGTTTTTCTAAATTTTGTAGATTATAAGCACTCTTTTTGGCATCTAGATCTTGTTTTGCCTGGTTCACTTGGGAAATTTTTTCCAAGATCTGAGAGCGGTTTTGTTGCTCTTGAACACTAAGTGTCAACAGCAGTTGGTTTTTGAGTACATTCAACTGCATCCTTTGGTTTAGCAGTCCAGAGAGTTTTTCCTCGGCTTGTCGGAGTTCCGTTTGCAAGATATCAGACTCAAGTTCAAGCAGAATTTGTCCAGTTCTGACAGTTTCACCTTCCTTGACCTTGACAGCTTTGACACTCCCACCTGCTAGGGAGTCTAATTTTTGCGTTGAACCTTTAGGTTCTATGCGTCCTTTGGCGTTTCCAGTCTCATCCACATTGGAAAGCATTGCCCAAGGCAAAACGAGAACAGCAAAACTTATTAGTGCATACAGCAAACTACGTGTCCAAACTCTAGGTAAGGCATCTAGTAGTTCTTCAGTGCCGTAATGTAATTCTTTGGTATGCTCTGGAGCTTCTACCTGCTCCTTAGCCTCGGTAAATTCCTGAGTCTGTGTGGAACTTAGATACTCATCCCGCTCATCAGCCTGTGCGGATGAGGTATTGGGAGATGGATACGGCATGTTCTATTCCTCAACACGGTAGATGGTGAGATAGGGAGAGTGGGAGAAGTATGGGAATAACTACTAACCACTAACTACTAACCACTAACTACTAACCACCAACAAACAACCACCAAAAATTCCCTAGTCCCTAGATTCAACCTGCTTGAGCCAGTTGTTGTTGATTCAGGTAGTAGTAATGACCTTTTTTGGCGATTAACTCGTCATGAGTACCGCTTTCTACTAATAGTCCGCGATCTAAAACCAGAATCAAATCAGCATTGCGTACAGTCGAGAGACGATGGGCAATGATTACACTTGTGCGTTCTTTGAGAATAGTTTTGAGATTGTTTTGAATAATGCGTTCTGATTCAGCGTCTAGATGACTGGTAGCTTCATCCAGAAGTAACAAGCGGGGATTTCCCAGTAAAGCACGGGCAATTGCTAGACGTTGGCGTTGTCCGCCAGAGAGCATTCCACCACCTTCACCGATTTGGGTTTCGTAACCTAATGGCAGTTGCTGAATAAATTCATCTGCCCCTGCCAATCTTGCTGCTTGAATAATTTCTTCTAATGAAGCATGGGGGTGAGCTATGGAAATGTTTTCCCGAATAGTCCCACCAAATAAAAAGGTGTCTTGGTCTACAACACCTATTTGAGAACGGAGCGATCGCAGGGAAATATTAGTGACATCATGACCGTCAATCAATACCTTGCCATCAGTCGGTGGGTATAGACCCAGAATCAATTTGCTGAGAGTCGTTTTTCCAGAACCACTACGTCCTACCACAGCTACCATTTGCTCTGGCTGAATTTCAAAGCTAATATTTTCCAGCACGTTAGTTTCGCTTTCTGGGTGATAGCGGAAAGTGACATTATGAAAGCGAATATGACCGCGAAGACTACCTAGGGTCTTGCGGGGTTTATTTTGCAAGTCTTCTTCTGGTTCTGCTTCTAAGACATCATTAATACGTTCGGTGGAAATGACGATTTCCTGCAATTGATTCCACAGCTGTGAAAGCCTCTGAAAAGGACTGATGACATTACCCACCAACATGTTGAAAGCAACTAATTGACCCAAGGTGAGTTCCTCTTTAATCACCAACGAGGCTCCAAACCAGAGTAATGAGGTATTCACAAAGGTTTCGATAGTACCGCTGATGATTTGTAGGCGGTTGCCAATCACCTGAGCATTGAAAGCTTTTTTGACCAAGTTATTCAGCAACTCTTCCCAATGCCAGCGCACCGTTTGTTCAATGGCCAATGAGCGAACAGTGCGAATTCCTGTTAGTGATTCGATCAGATAGCTGTTTTCTTCAGCCCCAGCATTAAAAATCTCTCTGGAGATGCGGCGTAAAATACTTGTGCTAGCCAGCGCCAGAATAAAAAATGGTGGCACGGTAAACAGCACAAATAATGCCATGCGCCAGCTATACCAAAACATCATGCCCAGATAGATCACCAATGTCAGCAAATCCAGCAAGATTGAGAGTGTCTCACCAGTTAGGAAGCGCTGAATTTTTTGGTTTTCTTGGACACGCGAGACAATGTCCCCGACGTAACGGGATTCAAAATACGACAAGGGCAAGCGGAAGGTATGTTTAATAAATCCCACCAGCAGGGAAATGCTAACGCGGTTAGCAGTGTGATCCAGCAGATATTGCCGCACTCCATTCATGGCGACGCGGAACAAACCAAAAATGATCATCCCTAAAACAACAGCATTTAGGGTGGTAACGCTGCGTTGCACCAGCACTCGGTCTAGTAGCAACTGGGTAAACACTGGTGTTACCAGTCCAAATATCTGAATCAGCACTGAAGCGATGAAGACTTCTAGCAGTACCCAATAGTGAGGTTTGACTAACTCAAAAAACTTCCAGAAGCCTGCACTTTCATTCTTGGCATCTTTTAGTAGGGCTGTGGGTTGCAGCAACAATGCGTAACCAGTCCAACCTTCCTTAAATTCCTTGGGAGTCAAGGCACGTTGACCGATGGCGGGATCGCCTACAATTACTTGCTTTCTAGTAATTTCATAGACGACGATGAAGTGCCTGCCTTCCCAGTGGGCGATCGCAGGTAGAGGTTGTTCTGCCAATTTATCGAAACTGGCTCTGACGGGACGGGTAGCAAAACCGAGACCTTCTGCTGCTGTGGCGATCGCACGCAGAGATGCGCCACTGCGGCTGACGTTGGTCATATCTCGCAGGCGATTGACACTAAAGCGCTTACCCCAATAGTTACCTATCATCACCAAGCAAGCAGCGCCGCAGTCAGAAGCACTTTGTTGGGCATAAAAGGGATAGCGTCGAGTTAGGCGTCCCCACCAATGCCCTACTTGCACTTTCGGGCTGGGAAAATAAGGACGCGGTTTTTTTCGCTTTATTTTTGACTGTTTTGTGGCTGCTTCTGGCTGTGGAAAAGGAATAATTTTTCTATGAGTGTTAGGTCTTTGTGTTCTCAAGCCACCAAGCGGTGTTTCACTCTCATCAATAGTGGTTTGACGGTCGTCAGAGTCACTAAATTTCCCTAGTTGCGGCCAGTATTGCAGTGCTGTTTGCCAATCAGAAGTTTTCAGACAGTAAATAATTGTAGGTTTGAGCACCTGCCAACAAGCCTGCGCTCCCCCCGGAGCGTAGATATCCCCTGGTGTTAGTCTATGACCATGAGAATGCAGTAGTTCTCCTCGATAAACCAGCCACAATTGGCAATCTTGGGATAGTTCTACGGGTAGAGAGCCATTTTCCAGATTGTGCCGCTCACATAGAGAAAGAGCTTTCAGCATTTCTGGCACAATTTTCTGGCGCTGTGGTGAGTTTAGGCAATAACCAATCAGTAGATCCCAAATTTCTGCTTTTCGGTACAGGCGATCGCGGATCTGGGGATAATTGCCCATCAAAGCTTGTAGCATCTCACCCCTGAGATGGCAAAGCTTTAAGTTGTCAGAAGCTCTAGCTGCATATGGCTGGAAGTCTGCTGTGGGAAACAGCGTCATCTCACCAAACGATCCCCCTACTGTGAGAGTGGCGATCAAGTTATCATAGCTATCGAGCAATCTGACTTTACCCGCAATGACTATATAAATTCCGGCACTCGCCTCTGTTGCGTGCCAGAACTGCTTCGCTATGGGTGGTTCTAAGATTTCCACCGCCGCCAAACAGTTTTCCAATTCCTCTTGTGAAAGCGTCTCACCCAGAATCATGGTGAGTTGCTGATCTACTAGCTGTTGCTCGGGAAACACAGATGGCACCTCCTCACCTCCAGAAAGAATCTTTTTCATGAAAACTAGGCTCAAAAAATTTGCGTGACAAGTAGCAAATTGATTGTGTGTCTGACAGCCACATCAATCATTTAAAGATTTCGAGCCAATCAGGGAGTCCTGGCGGTAAGGAGGTAGATAAATTCCTCTGCTTTAACAAAGCCTTCAGCGGTGTTAAAAATTTGCTGCGGAGCTTGTCGCCACTTTTAAAAGCTTGACACTTGAAAGCTTGATATTGACTAGAATGAAGTGTCATAATTATCGCTAGTTGCCGTCAATCGCAAAATGCGGGCATATAAATCCGCTGCAGTTGTGGAAACTCTCTTAGCCAATGTTTCACAGCTGCTCGACTTGTTAGCCCTCAAAGGCTAATTCAAGGAGTTACATGATGTGCAACTAAGACTGGGAGCTTCCCCCCTGGTGTTTAGGGAGTCTAGGGGGGCTGTTCTCGGTTGAGCGCAAACTTCGGAGGATCTTTCCCTTAGTGTTTAGGGACTTTAAGGGATGTAGTAAAGTTTGGCTGATATATCGATTAGTATAGCTCCCAAGTTGATGTACCTCTTTTGGAAGAAAAGGGCAAGCGCAACCTTATGAGTGCATCACATTACTCATGGAATTATGTTAAATAAACAAAATCTTGATATTTAGGATGTCCTTACCAATAGACATCGGTATTTACCTGATGAGCAGTAGCATGCAACCCTGAACATATAAGAAAAAAACATGGCTGTTGTATCCTTAAAAAACAACAGTAAACTAAAAACCATCTTAGCCAGCGAGCCATTCACTGGTTAAAACATATATCTGACACAAAACTATTCCGCAATTTAATCTCAAAGGTGTAAAAAAGGAATCTTTCTCGGTTTGCGTCAAAAGGTTAACGATCACATAAATACTCATAGAACCGTCGCAACCCCTATTTTTGTGTTTTGAGAGATTTTTAGTAAATCTATCAAAAGGCTGAATTAACTACATCAAAATCTTTTTTGTTAAACAGGTTACAAAAATTTGGAAGAAGTTTATGCTCTCAAAAATATAAGCTTCTGAAGTTAAACACTAGCGCAAGATTTCCTAATAATTGTTGCACTAAGTCTCCGTCACTCTTTTGTAACCGACATATTGTGCTAAACCCGGATATATTGCAAAAAATCCAGAATTTTTGAAGGAAAACGCCAATAAGTAACTATTTGTTCCTGCAATTTGTAGAAATCTTATACCGCTATTTTGTATATTTACAAACATTTTGTCAACAGATTTTGATCAAATTTACAATATTTTGCTACTACTTCACGTTCTCTTCATAAACTCTTTAATATTAGAGATTTGTCAATTATAAAACCTTTTTGATTTAGAGTATTTTTTATACAGTAATCACATATATATTGTGAACAACATACGGATACGATAGTCTGAATAGTAGATGCTTTGAAGCATTTTCCGGATAGGGATTTGAATCGGTGAGAATTAGTGCTTAAGTGGCACTACCAAGATTAAGTATATAGAAAACAATCATGAGATAGCGACTTTAATACACATTAGCTTGGTTGGGTACTGCTGTAAAAAAACTTATATTCATGTAATTTAGAGTAATTCTATATTTGGCTTTAAAACAATTACATCATATTTTCTTACAAAAGACATAAGTTTTTGATTCTACAAATTTAAGCATCTATCTATAGTCTGAAAATAATATAAGGAAAATAATGACTTGCTCTCTTGGATCTAGCAAATTTCCAATGAAATGAATAATTGGGGATTAGAGTCACAAGAAGAAGTTATAAAAGAATTGCCTCCACGCAAGGAACGCTATTTTTATTTGTATAAATATTAATAAGTATTAGAATGAATACTTTATCTTAAGTCAAAAAGAATGCAATATGTAATCTATCTCAGCAGTTAACCACTGTTGAAACATATTATTGAGAATTTCTTCATACCTTTGGTGTGTTAATTCTGCTGGTATAAACTCTTCAACCATAAGCAAATGATAACCTTGCTCAGTTTTAACTGGACCTATTAACTGTTTAGGTGGAGTACTAAATGCAATCGCTGCTAAATCTGGTTGGATAGCCCAGCGATAAATTTTTCCTTCATAACCACACTTGTGCCTGCGGTTATCATCAATATCGTAAACATGAGCCGCTTCATAAAAACTGATTTCACCTTCTTCAATTTGATAGTAAAGTTCTTGAGCAAGTTTTTCATGAGCAAATATTATCTGATAAAAGATTGCTTGCTCAAACTCTAGGCGATTTTGGATAAAAAACTTTTCTACTTCTTCGGCAAATAGTGTCTGTGCTAATTTTTGAGCCAGTAGCCGATTGCGAATTCCGATTTCCCAATCATGAGGACTAACAAATTGCTCTGCTAACCATGCCAAGGTGTCTGCTGCTTTCTCCAAACGCTTTTCACGACGTTGATTATCTGCTTCACCTTCAATTTCCTCTGCTGTTACATTTATCCCTTTTTCTTCAGCTACATGCTGTATCACTTTTTGAGACAAAATATTTTGATATACCTCTCTCAAACTCATTTCACTTTTGAGATAGTTGACAATTTCCTCCGGGGCTATACTTATTTGAGAGAAATCATTATACATAAAACATGATTAGTAAAAATAAGTATCTGTTGGTTCAATTAAAAATAATTATCCAAAAATGATTTATATTAAACTTTTATCTCAAATAAAATAAATATAAATTGTCGAAAATACTTAAAATTTCGTTATATTTCGGTATTTTAGAATGTATTGCAAATGCTTAATAAGCTGTAGAATTTACTCACAATAATTTTATTAAAAGGTGATATATTTCAGCTTTCTAACAACTTCATGATTACCTTTGTAGTAATTTTAAAGTGTTAATTGTTTAAGTAGGGGCGTAGACGCCCGTCAGAGCAGCTTCTCGTAGAGTACCCGGAAGGCTTCTAGAACGTCGATTCAGTATTCAGAAATTGTCTTTATAGGTGAGACAAGGGAGAGTGGGCAGAGACACCCTTCGGGAAGTCAAAAGTACCAAGTCAAAAGCATGCCCAAGGGGCGCAGCGTAGACGCCCTTTGGGCGACTTCCCGTAGGGTAGGGTCAAAATTAAAATCTTTACTTTTGACTTTTGACTTTTGACTTTTGACTTTTCTTCCCCCTTGTCCTCCTTGTCATTTGAAGATTGCTGTTGTTAACTACTAAATTATTAACAACTAACAACAAGAGTGTTTTAGTAAGCTAAATTCTCTAGAGTTTCCCGCAAATAATGCTGTACCTGTTGCTCAAGACTGAGCTTTTGGAATTGTACATCGCGTTCCAACAGCCAGCTTTGGAAACCAGAACTAGCAGCGATCGCGCACTTTAAACTATTCCATATTTCGGTATCATAAGCGAATTGGCGATCGCTGGAAGTTTGAATTTGAGCCATAGTTCTTCAGTCCTTGATTGTAGCTTGATTAGTATACTTATCTGCATTGATTGATTGCAGTATGATTTGCGTGCGGGTTCCTACATCCCTTTTGGGATTAAAAGAACTAGGGCAAGATTTGATTATCCCGCACCTTTGCTATTATAAAATCTTGCTAGATCTGTTTTAAAGGTAATATTTCTATGGCAGCAAATTCTGTTTCATTTGTGACCAAATAGGATGCAATGCTTACGGGAAAGCGCTACAACATATTGTTTTCCAAAAGGCAAAATCTGCTTGCAGATAGTCTCAGGCGCCTGCAATCGGAGTTAGAAACCAAACAAAATTAACTACTTTTAGAGTAAATAGAGCAAATAATTAAACTAATCATACTGCTGCCAATAGTGTTAGTTCAAAATTTAAATTTCTTAATTAAAAATAGAATTTTTGCTAATTCTAGATATAAATACTAACTGTGGCTCATTGAAAACTCACCAAGCTAGAGAGAGATTTAGATTAGTGATGCACCACAGCAGTCTTAACGTACGTCTGTGGCTTGACGGGAAGAATGGGAGATGCAGCGATGTAAATTCGATAACGAGGAGAACTAGAGAGGTGCTGACGCAGAGAGTGTTTGATTTTTTCTCCGCGTCTTATAGTCTCCGTGTCTGGTGTGTTCTCTTGATTCGCGCGTCCGGTGTGTCAGCTCCAATATGAAGTGTCCACTTCCTCTCCCGCTCTGCCACTGTCGTTATCTCGCAGCAGCCGAGAGGGTACGGCGCTTAGTCACCATCTGGTAGGCTTCAATGATGTCGCCTTCCGTCCAGTCACTGTATTTGTCAACACCAACACCACATTCATAGCCTGCGTTGACTTCACGCGCATCTTCTCTCATACGTTTGAGTGAATCTAGAACACCTTCGTAGACTACCTTACCACCACGACGCACCCGCAGTTTGCAGTTGCGAACTAGCTTGCCAGACTGAACGTAGCAACCAGCAACAGCGCCGCGACCTACGGGGAAGACAGCACGCACTTCTGCTTGACCCAGAGGTTCTTCTACTAATTCTGGCTCCAACAAACCTTCCAAAGCATCTTGGATGTCTTCTAGGAGTTTGTAGATGATGTTGTATTCGCGTACATCTACACCAGCTTCATCGGCGGCTTGTCTAGCGCCACTAGCGTAGGTGGTGTTGAAGCCGATGATTACAGCTCCACTTGCAGCTGCCAGGTCAATATCTGTCTGGGTAATTTCTCCAGCTGACGCCAACAGCAAGCGAATTTGCACTTCGTTTTGCGGAATTTGCTTGAGCGATCCCACAATTGCTTCTACAGAACCTTGTACGTCTCCCTTCAGAATCAAGTTGAGTTCTTTCAACTCGCCTTCTTGGGCTTGAGCCGAAATGCTGGTCAAGGTAACGCGCCCTTGCATGAGGCGGGATTGACGCTGTTTTTCAGCGCGATCTGTCGCGAGCGCTCGTGCTTCTTTCTCATTCAGGAAGACCTCAAACTCATCTCCAGCCGCTGGCACGTCACTTAAACCCAGTACCTCAACGGCAAAGGAGGGAGTAGCTGCTTCTACTTTTCTAGCACGGTCATCGATCATTGCCCGGACTTTACCAAATACCGAGCCAGCCACCAAGATGTCGCCTACCCGCAGCGTACCATTCTGCACCAGCAGGGTAGCAACTGCACCTTTGGCTTTATCTAAGTGAGCTTCAATTACTGTTCCCTTAGCAGAACGGTCTGGATTGGCATTTAGTTCTTCCACCTCTGCTACTAAGAGAATCATCTCTAGCAGGGTATCGAGGTTTTCGCCTTTGATCGCACTCACGGGAACCATAATTGTTTCGCCACCCCATTCTTCTGGAGTTAGACCATAGTTTGTCAACTCTTGCTTGACTCGGTCTGGCTGAGCACCTTCTTTGTCGATTTTATTAATTGCTACGACAATTGGCACTTCTGCGGCTTTCGCGTGGCTGATCGCTTCAATCGTTTGAGGACGCACACCATCATCAGCTGCCACTACCAATATGGCAATATCTGTGACTCGTGCTCCTCGTGCCCGCATCGCTGTGAAGGCTTCGTGACCAGGCGTATCCAAAAATACTACTTGTTGGACTTTGCCATCGTGTTCTACGTCTACGTGGTATGCGCCGATGTGCTGTGTAATACCACCAGCTTCTCCTGCCGCTACCTTGGTATTGCGAATCGAGTCGAGTAAAGTAGTTTTCCCGTGGTCTACGTGACCCATAATCGTCACTACGGGCGGACGCCGCTGGAGGTTTTCCAGGTCTGCCACATCCAGCATTTCTGTGACTTTGCGGGCTTCTGCTTCTGGTTCTTGAGTTTCTACTTCTACTTCTAGTTCGTTGGCGATCAAGGTGATGGTGGGAATATCTAAACTTTGGGTGATACTCACCGCCATGCCTTTGAGGAACAGGATTTTCACAATCTCTGTATCGGCAACCGCCAAGGCATCAGCCAACTCTTGCACGGTCATCGTGCCTGTGACAATCAGTTTTTCAGGGCGTTCGCGCTTTTGCTCCTGTGGGCGACGTTGTTGTTGTTCGCTACGAGCTTGAGTTGGCTTTCTCGTTGGTTTAGCAGTGGCTGCCACAGCAGCAGGTTGGGCTGGTTTAGCAGCCTTGGGTTTGGGCGGACGAACGATCGCATTGCTGATTTGAATAGCAGCGGCTGCTACATCTGAATCTTCATCTTCGAGGAAATCTTCGTCCTCAAAATCATCAACAATGGGTTTGAGGCGTTTACCTTTGGCAGCTGCTTTGGCTTTGGCAGCCTCTTTGACTTCATCAATCTCTTCCTCTGGCTGCCACTTTTTACCAAGTTTTGGTTGACGAGGTGGCGTGGGCCGCTTGAGTTCGATGATTTCGGTTGATTCGACCTCTAGGTCTGGTTCTTCTTCGGATACCTGTGGTTTTCCAGGTGTTGCTGGCACAGGTTTTGATAGTGTTGCCGCTGCTGGCTGTTGACCTGGACGTACTGGTGGTCTTGGTTTTGGTAGTTCACTTGGTGCAGAAGTTCCTCTATCTTTTTGATCCGATTTCGGCTGGGGGCCAGGGGAACGCGTCGGTTTCGGAGGCTGTTGAGTAGTTTGTGCACCGTCTGCACTTACCGGAGTCTGTGGTTTACCCTTGCCCTTATCCCGATCGCGAGGCTGTTCGCGAACTTGGTCGCGATCGCGTTTGAGGATCGGTTTTTCTGCTTGATGAGCTTGGGGTGCCGATTGAGGCTTTTCCACAGAAGGTCTTGCGGGTGGAGCAACCAGTTGTGGTTTTTGGGGTTTTTCTGGTTTCGGCTTTTGAGGCACAGAGGAAGGTGCTTCTGGTTTTTCCGCTGCCATTTTTTCCACTGGCTGGGTTGGCTTGGGCGTTTGCTCGGCTTCTGTCACAGCTGTTTGTTGTGAGGTCTCAGACTGATTCCGGGGTACAGGTCGAATGGGTGCCGTCGGCTTCATGGATGAGACTGGTGTAGCGAAAGGTCTGGGGGCTGAAAGAGGAGTAACCTCAGAAGAAGCAAATTCGGTATTGGTAGCAGCCGACGCTTCCGGGGCGTTGGCAGCATTGTTTTTAGGTGGTTGTGGTTTGCGAATTTCTAACAATTCTTGTTTTTGTGATGCAGCAGGTCTATTTCGGGAGGCTATTTGTAGTTTATGTGGTTTATGGCTGGTTGCACCATGATGCTCTTTTTTTGGCATCGGGTGCGTAGCTGCCAGTTTTTCTGCTTGGGAACGAATGCGTTCCGCTTCGGACTCGGTGATTGTGCTGCTATGGCTTTTGACCGCGATATTGAGCTGGTCGCAAATTGCTAATAGCTCTTTGTTATCCAAATTCAATTCCTTTGATAATTCGTAGATTCTAACTTTGCCGTTGTTCATCCACTCTTCCCCTTTAATTTACAGTTTTAACGGATGGATGCCAGCTTTTGCGACATCTCCACCCTTTGATTACTGTTTTTAGGTTGCCGTTTTGTTGCCGGTGCCTCCAATCAGGAAAGAGAGATGTTTCGGTTTAAGGCTGGCATTGCCACCAGAAACGATGGTTGACGCCGAACTGCGCGTGGGCGCTACCAGATTGCAATTTTTTAATGTTTTGTTTTGCTGATTCTGAGTCTTCCACAACACATTGAGCGTAAATCTATGTTTGGAGTGTTGTTTCGCCCCCTTTAGATATTAAAGAGCGATTTGCCAGACACCCTATTACTATTTTGGCATCAAATACGAGCATAACAGAGGGTGTGGCGATAGCGCTTGGGGTGCGGCTGTCGGCACAATTCCTCTGGGGATTACCGCCAAAGCAGTTAAAGCTCGATTTGATTTGGGAGATTACTTTGGGATAGGCGCTGCCACAATGTTTGATACAGTGCTTCTGGCACTGATGCATGTAGCGATCGCCCTAGTTTGTTTTTTTTCTGAGCTACACTCAGGCAGCTTGCTTGTGGGCAAATATAGGCAGAACGCCCCATGCCCTCATCTAATTGTACCTGTCCAGATCCAAAGACGCGGACAATTCGCCAAAACTCGTTTTTTAGACCAACTTTGCGACAACTAATGCAGCGTCGATAGTTCGGTTTCATCAATGTTAAAGTTTTAAAAAATTTTCTAGTTACTCCTCATCGCGATCGTATTTTTCGTCCTCTAGTTCATCTTCGAGTTCATCTTTCAGTTCATCTTCTAGTTCATCCTGATTTTCATCTTTATATTCCTCCTCTTCAATATCGTCGATATCGTCGATTTCTTCATCATCTGATGTATATTTTGCCCTTGCGGCTGCAAATTTAGCATCTTCGGCTGCGTAGTCGTATTTAGCCTTATCTTTGATGTCTATTTTCCAACCAGTCAAGCGGGCTGCTAAGCGGACATTTTGTCCTTCTTTACCAATTGCTAAACTAAGTTGATCTTCTGCTACCAGTACATGAGTTTGCCTGGTTTCTGGGTCCATGAGTCGCACATCGTCTACTCGTGCTGGACTTAAGGCGTTAGCTATGTAAGTTGCAGGGTCTGGCGACCAGCGAATTACATCGATTTTTTCACCTCGCAATTCATTGACTACTACTTGAATCCGCGATCCCCGCGCGCCAATACAAGCACCGACAGGGTCGACATCGCGATCGAGGGTATCTACAGCTATTTTAGTTCGAGGCCCGACATGACGGGACGGAGGATTGGCTTCTCGCGCCACTGCCACAATTCGTACAACTTCGTCCTCAATTTCTGGCACTTCGTTGGCGAACAAATAAACCACCAAACCAGCGTCAGCACGAGACACTAATAACTGCGGCCCCCTCTGCTGACCTTGAGAAACTTTTTTCAGATAAACTTTGAATGTGGCACCAATGCGATAATTATCATTGGGCAGCTGTTCGCGCTTTGGTAATTCGGCTTCTACCTCGGGCTGACCAAAACCGCTGCTCACAGCCATAATTACTGACTGCCGCTCAAATCGCAACACCCTCGCTTGCAGCACTGTTCCTTCTAGATCTTGGAATTCTTCTTGAATTAATTGCCGCTGTTGATCCCGCAGTTTTTGTGCTAATACCTGCTTGGTTTGCATCGCTGCCATCCGACCAAATTCTCCTTGATCGGGAGTAACATCTAGCACTACTTCCTGCCCTAACTGTGCTTCTTCACCTCCCATCTCTTGAACTTGCTGAAGGGCAATTTCATGATCGGTGTTGGTGACTTCTTCAACTATAGTTTTGGTGGCAACAACACGAAAACCTTCTTCATCAACATCCAGTTGCACATCAAAATTATCAAAATAATCTTCATCAAACTGTTTTCTGTCTAAGTTTTGGGCACGACGAAAACGTTCGTAGCCTTTAAGTAGTGCTTCTCTAATTGCTGATTGCACTGCAATTTTAGGTAAATTACGCTCCCGACTTATACTTTCAATTAACTCTTTTAAACCAGGTAAACTAACCATTGACATAAGCAGTCTCCTTAAATATATGGCGATTAGGGCATAGAGCATGAGGCATGGGGCATGGGGCAAGGGGCATAGGGACTGGAGAAGTAAAAACTAAAAAGTAAAAACTAAAAAGTAAAAACGTAAAAGAAAAAATTCTTTCTTTTTACTTTTAGCTTTTAACCCTTCGCTGCGCTCGAGGGCATGCTTTTGACTTGTTTTTGCCCAATTCTCAATTCCCAATTCCCAATTCTCAATGCCCTATTCCCAATGCCCTATTCCCTATTCCCTAGCCTCTCCTCTATCGGCGCTCATCTAGCCGTACTTTGGTAACTTGATCGCGAGGGATTGCGATCGCCCTACCTTTTTGATTTATGTAAATAGATGTTTCATCTCGGCGAATTAACTGACCAATCCACTCTTGCTGTCCTTCATAGGGTGGGGAAGTAGAAACGATGACAGGAAATCCTTTGAAGGAAATAAACTCTCTGTCTGTGGTCAGTTGCCGGGAAATTCCAGGACTAGATATTTCTAGGACGTAAGCATCTGGAATGATCTCTGTCGCATCTAAAGTCGCTTCTAAAGCACGGCTCATCCGTTCGCAATCATCCAAACCAGTATCTTGTTGTGGGTTGCGGATGTCTACCCGTAAAACTGGCGGACTTTGGTTGGTGTGAAAAACTACTCCAACGACTTCCAAGCCCAGTTCTTCTGCTACTGGTATGGCCAAATCAATAATTTGTGGGACTAAGGGATGAGTCATGCGATAATTCCAACAAAAAAAGTGGGTGCTGACCCACTTCCTGCGATAGCGATATCTTCCAAGAAGTCTTCAGACGAATCAAAGTTGATTCGTCTCTTTTTTGAGTGTAGCGTATTTTTTTGAGGTGAGAAGCAATAAATTACTTCTTTTTTCGTCGAATCCTGTTTAGGATTAATACCATTTACTTGTTTAAAGTATACATTTGTTTGCGGATAGATCTTTAATCACCAAAGTTTTTGTACTACTTAAAAGTACATTAGCTTACCTTCTGCCTTCTACGTTTGTTCGCAGATGCCTGGTTTGCTCCAATATTTTCTCAAAATCCTCTTGGGATAAGCGCTTCACGTAGTTAATCTTGACTTCCTCAAAGAAGTCCACAAGTAAGCTTTGCAGTTCCAAAAGAACGTGTTTTTTTTGCATTTCCCCTGCCAAGGCTTGACTGAAGCGTTGCACGAGTTGAGTTGCGAGTTTTGCCGAAACAGGATCTTCCACAGAGTTAACTAAGGCATTGTAAAGGTTAGTGGTAAGTTGAGTTGCCAGTTGCTCACTCAACTGAGTTTGCATTTGTGTGACTCCAGGGAAGCTTTGCAAATTACGGTAGATAGGGGCATGATTGAGAGCACCGTCAATGTTATGCTGCAAAATAGCGACTAGCTCTGGTTGAATTTTGGGCAAAACTTGGTAGACGATGGTTTGTACTAAAATCGCAGCGATCGCTTCTATTTCATTGACATTATTTATATCTATATAAGGGCGCAAGTTCTCTTGTCTCAGGAACCAACTGACTAAATCGCCTCGCCGAATAGAATTTTGAATCTGGTTAATTACCCTCACAACAACAATTTCTGTCAGTTCTTCGGCAAAATTCGATACCACTCCTAAATGAATTTGCTGCCTAATGGGTTGTAAATTCAATAATTCTGCTTGATCAAGGCGTATTATTACCGGTATAATTCGTAACCAGGGCCAAAACGGTAGCAGCAAAAATAAGTCGTACCAGCGCCACAAAATTGCATTCAACCAACTAAAAAATGGATAGCGGCGTTTGATGTAATAGGTGCGTACTGCTAACTCCACAGCAAATATACATATGAAGGGCAAGTCAATTTTCCAAAAATTATCAATGAATTTGCCATTTTCTCCTATTTGCCGGAAGTAATTAGTAGCAATTAAAGGTCGAATTTGCTGGTTAAAAAATCTAATTTCTTCCGTCCAGCCATTTTGCAATAAATATTCTTGACTCCAAAAAATAGCAAAAGCTTGCTTGGCAGATTCCTGATTCAGGTGGTCTCGCATTCTATTTTTGATTTTTTCTAACGTGCCGCTTTTCTCAGCTAGCGCAAATGGATTATCATTTATCATCTCAGCACTAAGGCGACGTAGTTCTTCTAGCTGAGTTTCTACTTGGGGCGACTGTACATTATTCTGGCTTCTTAACTGTTTCTGTAATTCATCGACTGTGTTGAGATATTTTTCGGTTTCCCGATGAGGTTGAATACCTTTAATTGGATCGTATATATCAACAATAACTGGTATATACCGTAAGTAGTAATCTCGCCAATAAATATAACTCAAGTCAAATAAAACTAAGCCTAAGTTAAGAGTGGCAATAATTGCTATCACTCTTTCAAACCATAATTTGTACTGCTTTCGAGAGTTTAAGTTAGCCATTCCTTTGATGCTGATAATATGATGATATTTGTATATAGGTGATAGGAACGAGTTTGATTACATGTCCAGTTTTTTATGCTCAAATATATTATGGCTAAACACACCCGTACAGTGGCTGGTTATCAGTTATAAAATAACAGACAACCAACAATATATAACAAACAACAAACTACTCTAATTTAGATTGTTTGAAGAATTTTTTGCCTATATCTACAGCTAAGCAAAAATACTTCTTACGGATGAATGTCAATGAATGTAAATGAAATTAATCAAAAATCATTAATATTCAAGCTAAAGAGGTTAAATAATTCTAAAATACATTTGTTAATATCTACATCTTGCATCAGTTGCAACACTCAGGAGGTAGTAGCCCTGCAAACCCTCGTTACTAAGTTAAATCTAGTAACGTAAACAATCAGAGTCAGAGATTTTTATTGAGAATGGTGCAAGATATCAGCTAATATCAATTCTGCTGATTTAACCAAAAGGAGTTTTAACTATGTGGTGTGAGTTTGGAAAATCAAGCGTTAGCGCAGCTGTTATTTGCCTGGTAACAACGAGTATGGCGATCGCACAAACAGCTACTCCAGCGCAACAGCAAATCTATACTCCACAGCAATTCCGTTCCGTACTGCGGGGATTGGGATACAAAGTTACGGTGTCAAATGCACCCCTAACTGATCCAGAAACCAGAAAAGCAATTCAAGAATTTCAAAAGGGATATGGGATAAAACCTGCTGATGGTATAGCAGGGCCAATAACCCAAGCTTTTGCTACGGATATCGTTAGAATTCTACAGGCCAACTTGAATTTGGTAGCAAAGCCAAATCCTCCTCTACCTCGGAATAGATATTATGGTCCCCAAACAGAAGCAGCAGTGAGACAGTATCAGAAAAAAGTTGGGCTGCCAGAAACCGGAATTGCTGACTTAGCATTGCGACAGAGGCTTGACAAAGAAGCTAGGGAGATCTTAGAAAGTCCAGGAACTACGCCGACACCCTCACCAACTCCAACTCCTACACCCGGGGCGACACCCTCACCAACCCCAACTCCTACACCCGAGGAAACACCCTCACCAACTCTAACTCCTACACCCGGGGCGACACCCTCACCAACCCCAACTCCTACACCCGGGGCGACACCCTCACCAACTCTAACTCCTACACCTGGGGCAACACCCTCACCAACTCTAACTCCTACACCCGGGGCGACACCCTCACCAACCCCAACTCCTACACCTTAAATTCAGTGTTATTAGTTGATTTTTGTTAGTTATTTGGAAACCATTAATGTAGGAGCGCAAGACCTTGCGCCCCTACAAACAACCAACAACCAACAACCAACAACTAACTCATTTGATTTGGTTCTTCTAAAGGTCTACCTTTGGGAACCGGTAGTATTGGCCGACGGTCATCGTAAGGCATGGGGATGTACTGCACTGTAGGGCGTCCACCTTGTGGTTGCGGGTACAACTCCATCAGGTCGTAAACAATTCGGGGCAGTCCTACTGTTACGGGCAGCCCCATTTCTGTTGCTTCTTCAACTGTGATGGGATAGTCGTGGGTAACACGTCCGGTTGTCAGGGCTTCGACAATATTTTCCACATTTTCTGGCAGAACTTTCTGTTTGGGTATACTGTCTTTCAGTAGAGTTCTGACAAAACGCTGCACTTGCTGAATGGCTTTACGCGACAGGTCAGCCATAATCAGTGTTTGATCGTCAATTTCACTGATGGGTTTATCTTCAACTATTTTCAAAATACTCGCTGCTGGAAAGTTACCGAGTTGGGGATCAACTGGTCCTAAAACGGCGTTGGCATCCATAACGATTTCATCTGCGGCAAGGGCAAGCATAGTGCCACCACTCATTGCGTAGTGGGGCACATACACTGTGACTTTAGAAGGATGACGAATCAATGCCCTAGCAATTTGTTCAGTTGCTAAAACCAAACCACCGGGAGTATGTAAAATCAAGTCGATCGGGATA
This sequence comes from Fischerella sp. PCC 9605, assembly GCF_000517105.1. Lineage (GTDB taxonomy): Bacteria > Cyanobacteriota > Cyanobacteriia > Cyanobacteriales > Nostocaceae > PCC9605. The sequence goes on from NZ_KI912148.1 coordinate 2,233,198, forward strand.
TCTGGAGGAGTGAGGCGAATTGCCCGCAGAATCTGTTCTGAGTCTTCGATAGTAATGTAGCGCGAGAGTGGAATTCCCAGTAAACTAATAGATTCCTGGCGGTGAATTAGCAAAATCACTCGACTCTTGCGTTGCTGCTGAAATCCCTGAAGAGTCCGGAAGCGCCGATACTCTATCTGACGTTTTTGCCAAATCGGTTGCAGGGAAGAGAGGAGGAGGAATATCCAGAATAAATCACCGATACCGAAATTCATAGAAATGATTATTTAAAAATAACAATTTGCAGTCATCATTGTCCCAATTTTTCACAATCTATAAGTCTATCTGAAGAAGCAAAAGAAGAGTGGGGGAGGGGGAGATGGGGAAGGGGGGCCCCCACTTTGTGGGGATAAGGGGCAATGGGGAGATGGGGTGATGGGGTGATGGGGTGATGAGAATAACTAATGACTAATGACTAATGACTAATGACTACTCGCAACGCCAAATTTTGACGGTGTCATCATCACTGCCACTTACCAGAGTTTGTCCATGAAGACTGTACACCCCAGGTGTTCTCGGAGGGTAAGCGACGGATCTGACATAGTTATGATGACCAATCAGGGTGGAAATTTCTCTACCTGTATTAACATGCCAAATTTTGATAGTTTTGTCCCAACTACCGCTAGCCAACCACTCGCCATCTGGACTAAAAGCAATTGACCAGACTGGGTGAGAATGTCCAATCAGGGTACGAATTTCACTGCCTGTACTGACTTCCCACAGTTTGATGGTACAGTCACTGCTACCGCTAGCGAGAATTTCCCCATCTGGACTGAAGGCGATCGCATTTACAAAAAAGGAATGTTCGGTAAGGGTACGAATTTCACTGCCTGTACTAACCTGCCACAGTTTAATAGTGTAGTCAGCACTGCCACTGGCAATGATTTCTCCATCTGGACTCCAGGCAACTGACCAAACAGAATCAGTATGACCTGCAACAGTCCGAATTTCTCTGCCTGAGATCACATGCCATAGTTTAATTGTGCAATCAGCACTGCCACTAGCAAGCATCTGTCCACTCGGACTAAAGGTTACAGAATTCACACAATTGGTATGACCTTTGAGAGTGCGAATTTCTTTACCAGAACCAATCAGCCACAATTTAATCGTCTCATCCCAACTGCCACTGGCGAGAATTTCCCCGTCTGGACTAAAGGCAACGCTATGAACCATGCTGGAATGACCAGAAAACCAACGACCAAGACTACGCAGTAGCTTTCCAGTCTCCAAATGCCATAGCTTGATTGTGTTATCACTACTGCCACTAGCAACAATTTGCCCATCATCGCTAATTGCGACAGTTTGAACCATGCTGTTATGGCCTTTGAGGGTATGTACGCACTTCCACTCTCCTTGATCCAGTACAAAAGTAGTTTGAGAGGATGTGTTTGTAGTAATGAGTTTTGTAGGAGGTATTTCTGTTAAATCCTCTTCAAAATCGGCATCTAGGAGATTCAGCCACTCTTGCACACTTTGAGGGCGTTGCTTTGACTGCAATTCCATCCCACGCAAAATTGCCTGATTTACCTTGTCGCTAAGATTGGGATTGAAATTTTGTGGTGGTTCTAGAGGAATGTTACGGCGTCTTTCCTCGGCGCTGGTTGGTACTATTCCAGTCACCAAGCTATACAAAGTAGCTGCTAAACCGTAGACATCTATGTATTCTCCTCGTGGTGCTTCCAATTCATACTGTTCGGGGGGAGCAAAACCAGGAGTACGATAAACCGTGTGCTTTTGCACAACATTCGGAATAAATTCTCTAGCAATACCAAAATCAATCAAAACAGCTTCTGATTTACCACTGCGGATCATAATGTTGCGTGGTTTAATATCCCGGTGCAACAAACCCTTGCGGTGAATTACCGTCACCGCCTCACCAACTTGCCGGATGTATAGTAGTGCTTCTGCTTCTGGTAACATTCCCAACCGCTGCAAGCGCTTGCCCATATCTTCGCCTTCGATGTACTCCATCACCATGCAAGGCATATTCCCTTCATCGAAGATATTTTCTATCTGCACTATATGAGGGTGACGACAAACAGCTAATCTAACAGCTTCATCTCGAAAGTCTTGCCTTAACTTGTCTCGGTGTGGTTTCCAGGCTGGATTATTGAGAATTTCTTCTTTAAGAGTTTTAATTACTCGTAATTCACCATATTCGTTTTTGGCGAGGTAAGTAATACCAATTCCACCTTCGCCCAGTTTTCTTTCGACGATATAACGTCCCCCAAACAGCCGTTGTCCTGGATTCCAGACCATTAGTGATAATCGCCCAATGCTGCTATTTATTTTGACACGACAACGGACTGCTATGCTGTAAACAAGTAGCCTTGTATACATTAGCAGGCAAAAGATAAACAAGAAATGTTTATTTTGTATGGGAATTCTGACAGATATTGTAGAAACTGATGCTTTGCATCATTCTCGTCCGTTTGAAATTTATTCAATATAAATATGTATTCTTTTTTAAATTATGTAATTCCCGATCGGAAATTACATACACTAAAACATATGAAAAGTCTGGCTCTTTTAGCCCTAGAATAGCTGTCTTCTTGTGCGATAGTATCCGGAATACTGGAGTCTTATATTGTAGCTTCCTATGTTCCTGCTGAAACTGAGAGCTACCCAAAATGTTAACCAATCTTAAATTGAGACAAAAATTTACAATAATACTAGTCCTTATTCTTGTTTTCGGTTTAAGCTTCAGTGGGTTAGCTTTATCTTCTTTGCTAAGGCAAAATGCCACACAGGAAATAGCCTCAACAGGTCTGGCGATGCTTGAAACAATCAGTTCTCTGCGTCAGTACACAGTTACTCAAGTCACTCCAGAACTGATTGATCAATTGGACACTAAATTTCTACCGCAAACTGTATCAGCCTACTCAGCACGGGAAGTCTTTGACATTTTGCGAAAACAACCAGAATACAAGGATTTCTTTTATAAAGAAGCAGCACTTAATCCTACAAACCTTCGAGACAAAGCTGATAATTTTGAGACAGATATTATCAATCGGTTTACCAAAGAAAAAGATTTAAAGGAACTGAGCGGATTTCGCTCATTGCCTGGTGGGGATGTCTTTTACATTGCTCGTCCACTCAGACTTACGGAAGAAGGCTGTTTGATGTGTCATAGCACTCCCGATGTTGCACCTAAAACGATGATTGAGCGTTATGGCCCAGAGAATGGGTTTGGATGGAAATTGAACAGTATAATTGCCGCACAAATTATTTCTTTACCAGCCAGCCAAGTCATAGAAAAAGCCAATAAATCTTCTTTTTTAATCATTTTAATTGTGTCTGCCGTTTTCAGCATTGTCATCCTTTTAGTTAACATTTTTTTGGAGCGCCAAGTAGTCCGTCCTCTTAAGCGTTTAACTCGCGTGGCTGAAGAAGTCAGCACAGGACATATGGATGTTGATTTTCAAGAGCTATCTCATGATGAAATTGGCAATCTTGCCAAAGCTTTTAAACGCATGAAATTTAGTTTACAAATGGCAATGAACAGACTGAAAAGAAATTCTGGTAGTACAGGAGGTTAAACAATTTAAAAATTAAAATACTAAAATGATTAACTAGTTTATCAAAAAATTTTCAAATAAATATTTCTATAAAAACCAGAAAGCTTTTACTTAAACGCTTTGTCTTTATTAAGAGATTATTGATAAAAAAATATTTATGTAGACTTCACTAATTATTGGTGCCAAACTCTTGCATTTTTGGATTTTAATAATCTACATTATTCTATATTCTAATTTTATGACAGGCAAACTATCATGTAATTAAGCGCAATTTAAAAACCTAATCGCAAATCTAACATTTTACTGACATATTTTAAGTAAGTTAAGGTTATGTTAAAAAATTTGAAATTGAGGCAAAAAGTTACAATCCTACTGCTGGTAATTCTGGCATTCGGTTTGAGCTTAAGTGGGTTTGCTCTGTCTTCTGTATTGAGGCGGAATGCTCAACAAGAAATTTCCTCAACAGCGCTAATGTTGATGGAAACCATGATTTCTGTTCGGCAGTACACTAACGCTCAAGTTAATCCAGTACTCGTTGATAAATTAGAAACTGAGTTTTTACCGCAAAGTGTGCCTGCTTACTCAGCACGAGAAGTCTTTGAAAATTTGCGAAAAAAACAAGATTATCGAGAGTTCTTTTATAAAGAAGCGACGCTCAATCCTACTAATCTTCGGGATAAAGCTGACAACTTTGAGACAAACATTGTTGAGCGCTTCCGCAAGGAAAAAGGCTTAAAAGAATTGAGCGGGTTTCGCTCACTTCCTGGCGGAGATATTTTCTATATCGCTCGTCCGCTAGCAATTGCCGATCCGGCATGCCTGACGTGTCACAGTACACCAGATCAAGCACCTCAGAGTATGATTCAGCGTTACGGTACAGCTAATGGTTTTGGCTGGCAATTGGGTGAAATTATCGGCGCTCAGGTTATCTCTGTACCAGCTAGCAAAGTTATCCAAAAAGCCTATCAATCTTCTCTTTTGATTGTAGGGCTTGTATCCATTGTTTTTATCGTCGTCATTCTTTTAGTTAACATCTTTTTGAATCGACAAGTAGTTCGTCCTCTTAAACGTATAACTCGTGTGGCTGAAGAAGTCAGCACCGGACATATGGATGTTGATTTTGATCAGTTATCTAATGATGAAATTGGTAATCTTGCCAGAGCCTTCAAACGCATGAAGTTAAGTTTAGAAATGGCAATGAAACGACTCAAACGTCCTCATGGAAATACACGTGGTACAGGAGGTACAGGCGGTACAGGAGGTACAGGAGGTACAGAAGGTATAGAAACTTAAATACTTAATACCAATTCTCTGTAACAATGCGCTTAATATTTATATAGCCCAAACCCTAGAAGAGTTGAGCTATAAAAACTAAGCCCGCGTAGGCGGGCTATATTAAGCGCATCTTTATAGATAAATGGTATAAGCCTTTGACGTTGTATACTTCAAGCGTAATAAGTAGGTCAACATAATTAAACGTAAAATATCTTGTATTTTATACGGGCGGGCAGGATGCCCACCCCACAATATTATTAAACCTCTTGTGGGGTGGGCTTCTAGCCTGCCCCGTTTTTAGTTTATTTATGCTTTTCTACTTAATTTATTGGTGATTAGTTCTTTGTAGAACACAAAAGACTAATCGCCAATATTCGTTTTAACTATAAAAAGTAATATTTACAAGCACATTAGCTTAAACTTTTATGAAAATAACCGTCTGGTAAATTCAAGTGCTGCTTGCGGTTCTGGTATTTCTCCAGCTAAGAGTTCAACGAATTGGTAAGGTGTCGCTTGCGGATTTTCAGCTAATGCGTCTTCTATTACTAAACTTGCGATCGGTCCAATGTAGAAAGCTAAAGCTTCTTGACAACGCTGTACAAAAGCGGCGTTGAGGGAGGTAATTTGTTGATTTTGAGAAGTTTGTTGACCTTGGAAGGTTTTTTGAGTGCGAGAAGTGGGTTGATTTTGAGAGGTTTGTTGACCTTGGTAAGTTTTTTGAGTGCGAGAAGTGGGTTGATTTTGAGAGGTTTGTTGACCTTGGTAAGTTTGTTGACCGCGAGAATGGGGTTGATTTTGAGAAGTTTGTTGACCTTGGTAAGTTTGTTGAGTGCGAAAAATCGGTTGATTTTGAAAAGTTTGTTGATTTTGAAAAGTGGATTGGTTTTGAGATGGTTCTTCGTTAAAAGGTGAAACCAGAACTGTTTCATCTGTAGATGGATTGGGGGAGTTCGTCGATGCCATCACAGATTGAGATTCAGGAGCGAGTATGGTAGGAGGAACATCAAACATTGTTGATGGCGATCGCATTTGAGCTTGTTCTAAAAACTCAAGATCCCTAACAACTTCTTGAGATGTTTGATATCGCAACCTGGGTGTATCTGCCAGCATTTTATCTAGTATTTGAGCAAATTCATCGCCGACATAGGTGTAAAAACGCCACTTCCACTCCAAGGTGTACTGATCCATTAAAAAGGATGGATCTCTACCTGTAAGCAGCACAACGGCTGTTACCCCCAAAGCATAGAGATCGCTACTAGGAGAACACAACCCCAAACTAATTTGTTCGCGAGGAGCATATCCCACTTTTCCTACTAGAGACATTTTGCCAACAAAAGTGGCTTGATTAGAATTAGTGGGATCGTTGAGGTCGGCTATTTGTTTTCCTACTCCAAAATCAATCAGTACAGGCAAAACCTTGCCTTCTGGTAACATAATATTATCAGGAGAAATATCTCTATGAATAATATGATGTTGGTGGATGTATTCTAAGACAGGCAGTAAGTTCTTCAGCCACCGAATTACTTCTTCTTCTGAAAAAGCTTGTCCTTGAATTTGACGTTCTCGCAAGAGTGCTGAATAGGTTTTACCATTTACATACTCTTGTACTAGGAATAGACGACCATCTCCTTCAAAGCAAGCCAGGAAGCGAGGAATTTGGGGATGTTCTAACTGGTGAAGGATTTTCGCTTCTCTTTTGAACAAATTGCGGCATTTTTCCAAACCTCCTCCCCCTGTACCAATGGGGGCAAATTCCTTCAGAACGCAGGGTTCGTTGAAGCGACGAGTATCATACGCCAAATAAGTCCGTCCCAAACCACCTTGTCCTAGGAGTTTTTGAATTATATAACGGTTATCTATTAAAGTTCCTGAAGGTATTTCCGGCCTGACTAAATGGGACTGAGACATATTACAATACTCCTAGCTATTTTATATAGAAAATTTGGATATCTTTAACTTCAACTGCTAGAGTATTGGTTTTCGTACGCAATCTGTCAAAATATCTTTAATTTGAATTGCTGAGCAACTCTAGCAGAAAATTAAGATTTATAGTAAATTTCAAGTTTGGGTTTTCCAGATTATCCTCTAGGAGAACCCAATTTGAAGCTTTTACATATAATTACCCTTTTAAAAGAAAGGTAATTTTTCGTTAAGAAGTTTATTCATCCGCCAACCCGCCAAATGCCTAATTATTTATCGGTATAACTCTTAGAAAATATGCAAATAAATTATTAAATTTTATGAAGCATCATTCAATTAACTGCTTGCCCATTAACTTTGATTTTGCTCGGTAGGTGTTTCTGGGAGGAGAATTGCAGGTGTTTGCTTAACTCGTGCTTCTAAAGGTCTAACTTTTTCGACTATCTTAATAAACTCCTTGTAATTAGGTATTCTAGCAGCAGGAACGTAACCTGCGTCGCCAGCAATATCAGCAGGTGCATCGTTCATGACTTTTTGGATTTGCTGCTGTTGATTGCGGTCTACCGTTGGTGCAAGCAGCATCACTCCAGGGGGTATCCATCGGCTTGTGTGTAAAATTCTAAACTTGGTTGCACTAAAACTGCGTCGATGAACTTCAAAATCTTGCTCTGATATAGCACCCGCATCAACAGTGCCGTTATCAATCCATTCAAGGATAGTTTTGGGAGTAGGAGCAGAACGGATTTGAGCTAGGGTTAAACCGTAGAGGTCGTATAAAGGAACATAGTAACCAGCAGCAGAACCGGCTTCTCCTAAGGCAATGGTTTTATTAGCCAAGTCTGATATTTTTTGAATTGGTTTGTCGTCTCGGACAATCAGTAAAGAGCGTTGTCTACTACTGGCTCCTTCCATTGAAAATAGAGGAATGTAAAGTTCTTTGCCGATCGCGATCGCTGCTAAACCAGGAGGTGCAAACACCATATCCCATCTTTTGTTATGAATTTGGTGAATGGCTTGTAATTCGTTGTAAGCTGGTTCCAGATCCACTATTGACTTAGTTTGTGAGGCAATGTAGTCTTTAAAGCGCTCATAATTCTCGAGTGAAACTTTTCCTTCACCATAGCTCACTACACCAATGGTCAGTTTGTCTGGGACGTTATTTGTTTGTTGAGAATTGCATCCCGCCCCTAGTAGTCCAATTAAGACTAATAGCTGGATAAAAAAACGCGGCCAAATAAAAATAATAGTTTTCATAATTATTAAATTACTGTAAAAGGAGATGATCGGGTGTGAGTAATTTTAATTATCTCTTTTTAAGATGGTATAGGAAGGCGATCGCACTAAAAAGTTAACCTTGATTGCAGTAAATGTTGCTATTCTAAAATATATGTTGACTAATATTAGGTTGTTCCCGATCATTATAGAAATAAGTAATTGACTCGGTGTAAATAAACATGATAGGCAATCGTTGTTTGTTGTGTGTTGTTTGTTGGTTGTTCCAAACAACAAATAACAACCAACTACCAACAACTCTCTTAGTTTATTCATGTCCAACTGCTGAGCTAGTCTACAAACTCATCCGGAAAATTATCCATAATTTTTTTAGGGTAAGGGTGTGATTTTAATTAGATAACTAAGTTTAAGAAATCTCATGACAGGGAGCTTTGAACAAGCTACGCTTGTAAGTCCTCAACCTTTTTTGGAACTTAATAATCAAGGTCAAACCCTACGGCTTTATCTCCAAAAAGATGAACATCGCTTAGGGCGTGGTCGGGAGTGGGCAGATTTAGAAGTACCGATAGGCTGGGAAGTCTTCTCTAGAAAACAGGCTATCTTACGAAAAGAAGGAGAAGATTATCGCATTTACGATGGTGATGGTATCAATCCCAGCCGCAACGGCATATTTTTAAATCAAATTCGCATTGATCCCTCCACAGGCTACCTGTTAAAAAATGGAGTGCAGTTAGAAATCGGTCAATCTCCTCATAACCGAATTCAGCTAAATTACTTTAATCCAGTTGATGCTCCAGCAACAATCCCGTCTCACCGTCGCTTGGTGTTAAAGGGTTTGAAAGATTGGCCCGTGCAACTCGGTCGGTTTCCCACACCGGATCGCTATTCCTCAATGCAGTTAGATGCACCTACAGTTTCCCGTCTACACGCTGCGATTTATCCTGATGGGAAAGGGGGACACATTCTCCAAGACTTGAGTACAAATGGTACTTTTGTCAACGGTCAACGAGTCTCAAAACGTGTACAACTAGCGGATCAAAGCAGGATTCAGATTGGCCCGTTTAGCCTGCTTTATCGCCCAGACTGCTTAGAATTACTGGATAGTGGTAGTCAAATTCGCCTTGATGTCCACCGATTGAAACGCAAGGTCAAAGATAAAGAGGGACGCGAAAAAGTTATTCTTAACGATGTGTCATTGGTGATTGAACCAGGACAATTGGTGGCATTAGTTGGCGGTAGTGGTGCTGGTAAGTCCACCTTGATGAAATCTTTATTGGGAATTGAACCGGTATCTTCTGGCACAGTCTATCTGAACGGGCACAATTTGCGGCAAAACTGGCCGATGTATCGTTCGCAATTAGGCTATGTCCCCCAAGATGATATTGTGCATCCCGATCTGAGAGTTGAGGAAGTTCTAGCTTATGCTTGCAAGCTAAGATTGCCACCCGATATAAATGTTAAGGATGTAGTTGATAAGACCTTAGACCAAATTAAGCTCACTCACGTCCGGACAAATTTTATACGTAACCTCAGTGGCGGGCAACGCAAGCGCGTCAGCATCGGTGTAGAACTTTTAGCAGACCCAAAACTGTTCTTTTTGGATGAACCGACTTCTGGTCTTGATCCTGGTTTAGACAAAGAGATGATGCGCCTGCTGCGGGAGTTGGCAGACCAAGGGCGGACAGTGGTATTAGTTACCCATGCTACAGCTAATATTGAGGTGTGCGATCGCATTGCGTTCATGGGTAGGGGTGGCAAACTTTGCTACTTTGGCCCTCCCCAGGAAGCACTACGCTTTTTTGAGATGCCCTCAGAAGACTTAAAGTATTTTTCAGATATCTATATCAAACTCGACCAGGGCGGTAGTGCGAAGGATGTTACAACAACCGTTGACAATTGGTCGCACAAATACGAAAGATCGCCAGAATGCCAAAAATACGTAAAATCACAGTTAAAACCTGGTAAAGATAATACTTCTAAACCGGATGATAGTATCCACACAGGCATATCTCCGCTTAAACAACTGTGGTTGTTGAGTCAACGGTATCTGCAATTAGTATTACGCGATCGCGCTAGTATAATTTTCTCTTTGGTATCGGGGCCGATCGCGATCGCGCTGACTGCTTGGATCTTGCGAGACGAGACACCGCTAAAAAAACTCGATCCGGCAGAAATTACTCAAGGCCCGCTAGCACTCAAAGTACTATTTATCTTCAGCTGTATAGGAATTTGGGTAGGACTTTCTAGTTCCGTGCGGGAAATTGTCAAAGAAGCAGCCATTTATGCGCGAGAAAGACTCATCAACTTAGGCTTATTTCCTTATTTGGGTTCTAAAGTTCTGATTCGTTCTGGTTTAGTTTTGCTGCAAACTCTGTTAATTGTTGCAGCTGTCTTAGTGGGTTTTAAATCACCAGAATCTAATCTCATGCCTTGGTTATTGGGTTTGGGTATTACTACTTTTTTAACCCTACTAGCCAGTGTTAGTCTCAGTTTAATGATTTCTGCTTTTGTTAAAAGTGAAAACGAAGCAAATAGTATTCTTCCCTTGATTATGATTCCCCAAATCATTCTCTCAGGAGTGCTGTTTGAATTGACAGGATTAGCGGCTAAACTAGGTTGGCTAACAATTAGTAGATGGTCAATTGGTGCTTATGGAGTCTTAGTTGATGTTAATGCAATGGTTCCAAAAAGTACTCCAGGCGCACCATCTTTAGATAATATTTTTGAAGTTTCTTCTGTTTACGATCCAACTTGGAAGAATTTAGGTTTAAATTGGGGAATTTTGGGTGTGCATACGTTGGTTTATTTAGTTGTGGCGTTGTTGTTGCAAAAACGGAAAGATATTGTGTAATGGAAATTTTATTAAACTAGTAGTAGTAATTTTTTGGAACTACATAATTATGGACTGGCGACAATACATCCATTCAGACCCGAAAATATTATTGGGTAAACCAACAGTCAAAGGAACTAGATTATCAGTTGAATTCTTATTAGGGTTATTTGCAAATGGCTGGACAATACAACAAGTGCTAGAAAACTATCCCACTCTCACAACTGAATCATTACAGGCTGTATTTGCTTTTGCTGCTGAGTGTATGCAAGAAGAATCTTTGTATACGCTACCATTTTTATCTGAGACAGCATAATGCGTTTTCTTGCAAATGAAAATTTCCCTGTAATGAGTGTGCAACGGCTACGCGAAGTTGGTTATGATGTCGCTTACGGGAGTGAAGACGCGCCTGGTGCAGAAGATTCTCAGGTTTTGGAACGGGCAGTTCATGAAGTAAGAATTATTTTGACTTTTGACCGAGATTATGGTGAATTAATTTACCGTATGCGGATGCCAGCACCAATTGGTTTAGTTTATTTTCCCATAACACCTGAAGAATCAGCACAAGATTTACTACGTTTGCTGAATATTGAAGGATTAGCTTTAGAAGGATATTTTACAGTATTAGAACGTACACAGTTACGTCAGCGTCCATTGCCGTAGTCTTTGTTTACCGTCCCGATCCTAACCGTTGGATTGATTGGAGGATAAGAAAATGACACTAAAAAAATTAGCAGATTGGGCGCAGTCGCAAATCAATAATACTGCACAGTCGGAAGTTAGGCCAGACATTGGCGTGACTGTTTTACAGCTAATTGATGAACTCGAACAGCTACAAAATCGTGTTAAAGAATTAGAGGCGAAACAATCAACTTTAGCTTAGACTTAAAACCTCTTCACCAAATATTTCGATATGACGATGAATAGCAGATTTAACATCAGCTAATGCTTCCTTATCGAAAATTTTGGGTCTAAAACCCCGTCCTAGAAGGACGGCTTTTCTTGTTCTCGAATGTAGTGCTTAAGCACTTCAATCGGTGCGCCTCCAACGGAGCTAACAAAGTAGCTAGGACTCCAGAGGGCATCTTTTCCATACGGCTTAGGATACCCAGCCTGACCATATCGACGGCTAGACACTCCTTTTAGAGCGTTGACTATTTGAGAGATAGAAAGCTTGGGTGGATATTCAATCAATGCGTGAATATGGTCAGATTCCCCATTGAATTCGAGGATTTGAAAATCCATTTTCTTAGCAACCTCTTTGAATGATTTTTCAATCAGTTCAAGGCTTTCGGGAGTAAATACAGACCTACGATATTTAGTGACACAGACCAAATGAACTTTTAGACTCGAAATACCATGTCTTTCTCTGCGTAATTGGGTTGTCATTTTCTGTAGACCAAGTTAGAATGCATTTGCAGACCAATTCTATCACAGACAATGAAAGCGAGATATCAATACCGTTTCTACCCAACAGACCAACAGCAGGTGAGTTTAGCTCAGTTGTTTGGTTGTGTGCGGGTAGTCTGGAATGATGCTTTAGCTTTGTGCAAGCAGTCTGAAAAACTGCCAGGGTATAACAAGCTTGCTGCAATGTTGACTCAAGCTAAGAAGACTGAATCGAGACACTGGTTAGCGAATGTTTCTTCTGTGCCGTTGCAACAATCACTTAGACAGTTAGAGGCTGCCTATAAAAACTTTTTTGAGTCCAGAAATGGAAAGAGAAAGGGTAAAGAAGTAGGTTTGCCAAAATTCAAAAAGAAATCAAATCGCCAGTCTGCAACTTTTGCAACTACGGCTTTCAAGATATCCTCCGGAGAAGTCTACTTAGCAAAGATTGGCAACGTAAAGCCGATCTGGTCTAGAGAACTCCCCTCTATTCCGAGTTCTGTAACGGTCATAAAAGACTGTGCAAATCGGTATTTCTTGAGTTTTGTAATCGAGATTGAGCCGAATCAAACTGATGCCAAAAACCAAAGCATTGGAGTCGATTTAGGACTCAAAACTTTTGCTGTAATGTCTGATGGTTCTAAGTCCGAAAGTCCCAACTACTCAGAGCAGGATCGTAAAATTCGCAAGCTTCAGAAGAAATTGGCACGTCAGCAAAAAGACTCAAAACGGAGAAACAAAATTCGTCTTCAGATTGCTAAACAACACAACCGAATTGCAGATACCCGCAAAGATTTTCTCCACAAACTATCGACCAAAATTGTCAACGATAACCAAGTCATTGTTTTGGAAGATCTGAATGTGTCAGCAATGGTGCAAAACCGTCGATTAGCCAGAGCAATTAGTTTCTAAGGTTGGAGAGAGTTTAGAAATCTGTGGGAAGCAAAATCACAGAAACTTGGTAGGACATTTCAGACCATCAATCGATGGGAGCCAACAAGCCAAGTGTGCTCTGAATGCGGTTTGAAATGGGGTAAAATCGATCTATCAATTCCTTGTGTACTCTGCTTGAACTGCGGTGCTGAGCACGATAGAGACGAGAATGCAGCCAAAAACATAAAAATGGTCGGCATGGGGCATCGGCACGACCTTAAACGGACGGGGAGCGACTATAAGACTACTTTTGTAGCCCGTTGCTGTGAGCCGTCAAGAATCACCGACTATGCGTGGGCGGTGAGTATGTCAAAAGTGTCGCCGTTGCGTCGGAGAGAAGTCACCAGACGCTTCTGCGGCTTCCGCCGTAGACGCCCGCAGGGCGGCTTCTTGCAGAATTCAGAACTTTGGAGGAGAGGTTAGGGGTGGGGTTCTCTATCACATCTACACAAGACGGCCATAGCGTGCTACAAAATTCTGATCTGGATTTGCTTGATTATGCAACCAAGCCCACATCTGATCGCCTAAGGAAAAATGCCACCACTCGCGAGGGTTGCGTTTAAATCCGGCTTTTTCCATCACATCACACAATAGTAAACGGTTCCCATGATACTGCTGTGCTTCTGGAATATCGCTAATAGCATAGTAATCGGGGAGCGATCGCTCTGACAATTCATCAATTGGCGAACCCATGTTTACAACCTCGCCTGTCTCATCCACCAATGTTACATCTACAGCAGCACCAGTACTGTGAGGCGGTGGTGTTTTTTCATCCAAACTGGGTTCAGCCCAAATTTTATAAACTTCCTGCCAAATCTCTTGGCGCTGGGTTGCAGATAACTCAGCCTCAACGAGTCCTCTCTCGCGCACAGCTTCGGCAAAAGTGTAATCTACCATAAACTGCTGGACAACCACTGGACGATAAGCGTCAAAAATTTGAATGCGCCAATCAGGACGTAGCAATTGCAGGTAATTTTGCGCTGCTATCAAACTATCAACAAGGCTTTGGCGGAGAAAATAAGGGGAATGTTCGCCATAAGGCGCACCTAATTTTTCATATGGATGGGGAAACTCCACCGCGAACAATTCTAAGGGAATTGCTACGAGAGGTTCACCACACTCTTGAATTGGTACTTGATGATACGGTCTCATTAGTATTTTTATAATTAGAAATCGACCACAGATTAACACAGATAAATCGTCGCTGTGCATTTGGTGTGTATCTGTGTACCTTCCGGGGAGTCCGTCTACGTTTCCCAAAAACAACTGGACTATTGCTAACAAGCATTCTGCTTTTCTTTGTGGATTCATTCACATTAGACGTAATACCAATTCTCCAAAATAAGGCTACAGATGAGAGAATAAGATTTAATGAGATCAAGGATGTCCAATGTCAGGGGTATATCAACTAGAAATAAAACAGAGCGTAGAAGAACTTAAAGAGCTACTGGCAATACAAAAAACTGCAACTTGTAAAGAAAGAGTGCAGTTACTCTATCTACTCAAAACAGGGCATGGACAAACAATTTCACAAACAGCAGAAATTATTGGTCGGAATCGAGTCACATTACACAAATGGATTCGACAGTATAAAGCCGGTGGGATTGAAGAACTATTAAAACAAAAATCTTCCCCAGGGAGACCAAGAACTATTCCACAATGGGCAGAAAAAGTACTCGCTCAAAGATTGCAAGAACCACAAGGATTTAATGGTTATCAAGAAATCGTCGAGTGGTTGGAACAAAACTTGGGAGTAAATACTTGTTATAAAACAGTTCACAAGCTGGTTTATTATCGTTTGGAATCATACCCGAAAGTTCCTCGCCCCAAGAGCGTTGAACAGCAACAGCCGCAAGTAGAGGCATTTAAAAAAACCTTGCACACAACTTAGCAATGCTTCATTGGTTTTGTGTGACAGTTTTATGTACCACGAAAACTATTCGTTTTTGCTGTGAGGATGAAACTCGAATTGGATTGAAAACAATCACAGGACGAAAAATTACTGCTCGTGGTGTTAAACCGATTGGTGTACATCAATGGCAGTTCAAAGCAACATATTTAGATGGAATCATTGAACCACTCACAGGCGAGAGCTTTTTTTGGGAATTTTCGCATCTTAATACTGACTGTTTCCAGATTTTCCTCAATCTGATTTCTCAACATTTTGCTGATTCCGTACTCATTATTCAACTCGACAATGATGCATTTCATCAAGCCAAACGTCTTCAGATACCAGATAACATCATTTTATTATTTCAGCCAGCACATTCTCCAGAGTTAAATCCAATTGAGCAGGTTTGGCAGTATATTAAGCGGCGACTTCGTTGGTTATTACCTCAGAGCGTGTTTGAAAAGTTTTTGGGAGTAAAAATTTATGCTAATCGTCTCAGCATAATACGTATCATGGCAAGATAAATAAAAGTCTCTGATGTTTCTGGCAATAACTCATAATCTCGAACCAATCGGCGACATCCCATCAACCAACCAAAAGTTCGCTCTACAACCCAACGTTTTTTGAGCAAGACAAAACCCTTAGTCTCTTGCGATTGCAATACGACTTGCACAATCCAACGGCAAAAATTCATCACCCACTGCATAAAAGGTTCTCCGTCAAATCCACCGTCAACCCATATGGTTGTTAAGCGAGATATCTTTTGATTAGACTGTTTAACCTGCTTTAAGACTTGCTTTCCTCCTTCTGGTTCACCAACATTGGCTGCGGTGACTAAAACCCTCAACACTAATCCCAAGGTATCGACGCTCATAAATCGCTTACGTCCTTTAAGCTTTTTACCCGCATCAAAACCAACTGACTGACTCACCATTGCTGCACTTTTCACACTTTGGCTGTCGATTATTGCTTCAGATGGACTTGGATGACGTTGATTCTCGATCCGAACCCATTCTCTGAGACTGTCATGGATTTTTAGCCAAGTCCCATCTTTGCGCCAATTGCGAAAATATGTATAGACGGTCTGCCAAGCTGGAAAATCTCCTGGTAGCGACCGCCATCTAACTCCTTCTAGCAAAATGTAGAAAATCGCATTGAGAACTTCCCACATATCGACTTCACGCTTACGACCACCCGGTTTTGCTTCTGGAATTAGGTCACTAATCAATATTATATTGTTCCAAGCTCAGGTTGCTGGGGTAAGCGCCACGAGTACCACTCTCTCGGTGCTGTTTACTATCTATACGAGCGCGTATACCCAGAGAGCTTTTTTACAACATACCCGACTTTTCAAACACCCTCTCAGAAACTTGATGATTTACGTGCTGCTCTCTACGCTGAAATCGGGAAATTAACAAAACTAATTATTGCATCTATTGCTCGAAGGCAATATATTTTGGTGGCTTTATCTGTAGCCAGTTTTTAGAGTATTGGTATAACTTCTTCGACGAGTGTTAGAACCTGATGAATCAGTATCGGAACCTGATGAATGAGTGTTAGAACCTCATTAGCAAGTATTAATGGACTTCCAACCAATGGTTGTAGTAGACTGGCAAGCCTAAAATGGTGTAATAGAAATGTTCGTAGTGAGCGCTTCAGCGCGAAACAGGCTAAAAATCTAATGCACAAATTTAGCCTTGCCACGCCAGTAGGGTGTGTTAACGCGACAGCGTAACGCACCTTGTCTGTGTTAGGCGGTGCGTTAGGCTTAACGCCGTAACGCACTCTTGGATAATTTATGTTTTGGAAGTCTCTAATAACTCTTGAGTAAGTATTTTTGTTTAACTTCGCAGCATTTTTTGTCACACCATCCCATATTCTCACAACAGATTAAATATCATTGCGGTTAATGGGACTAAATCTGCCCCAGATGCCATACTGGAGTCATTTCTTCCTGACCTATCAGGGCTGTGGTTATGGTAATACCAGTAAAGGCTCTCTCTCGCTCCAGCTTTGGTCAGTTCGATGCCAAAGTTACCGGCTCATGGCCAAATGATATTTCTGGTCACATCTTCATCGTCGGGCCTCATCATCGTCCACGAGAAAGACACCTATTTGTCGGTACAGGTGTAGTGGTGCGTTGGGATTTGAAAGCAGAAAATGGTCGCATTCGCGTACACAGCAAACCTCTACAAACTTGGGACGGTTTCTGGCAAGAACTCTTTCCTTGGACTTGGAAGGGAGGTTACTTTCCCGCTAGCATCAGCCTTTTAGGTATTGCTGAAATTGCTAATACTGCTGTGGTCAAAATGGATGGGCGGGTATTCCTGACTGCGGATGCTGGACGTTATTGGGAGATCGACCCAGTTAGCCTCAAAACTATTACTCCCGTCGGTTATTTTGACGAACATGTTATCACCGCACCAGGGTTGGCTTTTCCAATGGTGATGAACACAGCCCACCCCTTCTACGAACCCGATAGCAGTTTGTTACTTGGTTGCGAACTCAAAGCCAGACCGCGTTTAGAAAATATCTGGGGGGACATGGTTTGTCATCCTTACATATATATGTGGGATGGTAAAAGCAATCTCAAGCAGTGGAAAGTTGATGGTGTCGAACTCGATGGTAGTACCCACTCGCTTGTAGTCACCGAACGTTGTGTGTTAGTGCCAGATATGCCTTTCCAGATGGGCTTTAGCACGGTTCTCGGTCTTAAGATTCCTCCAGTCAGCCCCTATCCCCAAACTCAAATCCACGTGGTAGATCGCAGCGCCCTTGTGGAAAATACTGAAACCGTGCCCGCCCGACTGGTGACTTTTCCAGGCGATAGCTATCATTTCCTGTGGAACTATCGCCACACGCAAGAGGGGCATATCCAACTGTGCGCTATTCAACAAAGTACTCTTGGTCTGACTCAAGCCATCGAAGACGATGACATCAATCACTTTACCGGGCAACGTTTTCAACCGGAGTTCTGGGGCATTCCTTGGATGTTTGCTTTTGATCCTGGCATTCTCCGCAAAGTTACGATCAAAGTAGAGCCGCAAGATACACGCACACTCAACACAGAAACATTTATCCATCCTGGCTGGTGGTCTACTCAACTCTTCACTGCTGACCCTCGGGAGCAGTTCAGCGCTGAAGGTTATTCTGCTATCTATCAAGTTTATGGAGGTTTTTATCGCGACTTGCTCAGCCGTCGCCAGTACCTCCAGTTTCGCGACGATCTCAATCGCATCCTTGTAGACGAAGAAATACCTTTGCAAGACCTGCCTTCTGTTTTGACTCGTATTCCTCTCAATGAGGATTGGGACAGCCTCACCGCTGATTTGCTTGCTGAACAGGCTGCCCATCCGGAGTTACCGTTAGCAAGCCTGGGTAGCTCCCGTCTGGATTTCTATGTATTTCCTGAAGGATACTTGCTCGATAGTGTGCAATTTATACCGGAAGGTCAAGGTTACATATTGACTACCGTGTTGTTCCAAGAATACTACGAAGGTTGGTTGTTTGCTGCCAATGACCTCAAAGGCGGTGCGATCGCCAAAATCAGTTTACCAGAAGGTGTCAACTTTGGCTTTACACTTCACTCTGAATACTTACAGAGTTTAAGTTCCCAGCGACCACCCTATCAAGTTAACCGCGTTTTGAGTGCAGTGCGATCGCTCACCAAGGTTCCTGTAAAAACTATCACAGAGGCATTCAAGATTATTTGTAAGAGTCAGATGAAACGCTTTCGCTAGTAAACGCCGTACTCGCAACCGCCGAGTTCGCCATCAAATATATCAATTAACTCAAAATCTTTGCCTGTTCGTTGATACAGTTTCACCGTACCCGCCGCATAACCACCATTCCATAACTGATTGTGCTTTTTTTCCCCATCCGGATTTTCATAATTGATAAATAGCATTGTGTCTTTCGCGCAGGTGAAGTATATCTCGATTTTCGCCTGTTTATTCCAAGCAACGATATCCCAAATTACCTCCTTTTCCGTGACTTCGCAGCGAAACTTTTGGCGTGGGGACTGCCAAATTTTTGAGAAATTAAACTCATACAGTCGCTCCTCGTGGTAAAAAACAACAAGTACGCTGCGTTGCAAAGGCACACCGAAAAATACAGCTTTTGCACCACCCACATCCAAACTAGTCAGCGCCAGCTTTTTCTTTGTAGTGCGGCAGGTAAAATTGTTGCAATTGAGCCAAACCCAAGGATTTGTGTAGTCTGTACCCCAGTTTTTATCTTGATAGCCGTAACTTGTTTCGGGGGTGACTGCAAACTCCTCGCCGTTGAAGATAATTGTCCCGTTGTAGAGAGTTTTCATCCCTTGGATATGCCAATACATCTGAAAAGCATTGAGCGATCGCGCCAATTCAGATGCACCGCAACCCACACTATAGGAAAGCACCTTTTTCGCCTCTAGATCCCAACTCATTTCCCCGGCGTCGGACATAAACTCTGGGTGTTCAGTGGCTTGTGTCTGTGAAAGCTTTACCGCACCTTTGATGTGAGTTTCCGTAGCGAAATTGTCACCAATACGTACATCCATTTTGTCAACCGAGGCAGTAAAATCTGTGATGCCATAGTAGTTATGAATTTGTACCGCCTCATTTTGACTCCAGCTACCAGCCATGAGCATGGCGTAAGATGGTCGGATACCTTGGCGCTTATTTTCTTCCAGTTGACCTAAAATCGGCTCTTTGCCACCAAGTGCAGGATTGATCGCAAAATACTCAATGAAAAACGGTCTTTGCAAGCCACTACTTTTGCTGACGCCTACCAACGAGTGCCACCACCAATCGTAACCTCTCGTTGCTAATTTTCCTTGCAGCATGTATGCATTGCGACTCATTTTTTTTAGTTAGTGGTTAGTAGTACCCCTGTAAAGGTGAAATCTTTAAAATAAAGTTTTCTTTGTGTCTTTGTGTCTTTGTGGTTCAAAAAGTAAGTTTTATTAACCACCAAGACACTAAGACACCAAGTTGAATCATCAAAAATCTGGCCAAGTTGGGCTGGTTATGCTGCCGATTGAGTAATGTTGCTAGAACGAAGTAGCAGTTCCTTGTGTTTCAGTTCCCCTAAGAATTTAATCGCCACACCTTCTAGTTGTCTAAATTTAATCGGTTGAATGAATTTATCCATTGGGTTTAAATCAACCACATATTCACCGATTTGATTGCCAACTGGTTCTAAATGTTTGCAATGTCTGCCTTTTACAGTCCGCGTGTCTGGTAGTTCTTGGTGCTGAATTTGCGGCAAGTTTCGCAACATCCAAAGTACATCACTATTTTCTTGAATCTTCGGGCTTTTGTCTTTGTCAGTTACACTTCCGGCAATAGTATCCTTATCAAAAGAAATCATTCCTGTTAAGTTAAATAACTTACTTTCTTTGATCAAGTACTGAGTTTGTTTTCTCGTAGGTAATACACCTAGACCCAGTCTATCCAGCGAATGTGCGATGAAAGCTAGAGGTTGAGGAACAGCACTTTCAGTATCACTAATATCAGGTGCAAGCAGTAAAGATGGTTGACCCTTAATATTGCATCTTTCTTTGGGAATGCTGCTAAGATTGTCTTTAATTTGTTGCAATTGGCCTTTACGAATTTTTTCGGGGATTTTTTCTAAAATAGTTTCCCAATCGTTACTGAGAAACTCTAGGAGAGTAATATATTTACACCCTAAGCTGTGACCAATCCAATAATATTTTTTCTTATCTTGATAGATGTCATATTGGTAATTTAATCTTTTAGCGATTTGAGTGATATCTTCTGCTAATACACCTTGTTCTCTCAATAAACTAATTGCGATCGGCCAATGACGAAAAGTAAACCTGAATGGTAAAGCAATGATTGTATAATCTTCTTCAAAAATCTTTCTTAAAAAATATCGATAAAATATAGTTGGAAAAGTACCGAAAAAAGCACCTCCTATAAATTGCACTACCCCTTTTGGATTGGGATGAATTGCAACCCAACTATGGGAAACCGGGTGAAACTTAAATTCTGCACTCATGTATATGCTCCCTTGCAGTAGAGAAATAGCGAAGTTCGGAAATCGCCACCCATGCTTGCAATTTCAGTTGCACAGATATCGCCTGTGTTTCAACAACATGGGGTTAATGTTTATCTGATTTTGTTGAACTATTGGGAGCTACAAAGTATAGTGATTCTATTCCGGATTTTGCCCAAATATTTTTTGCACCAACTAAAATCTAACTTTTTGTTTAGAAGATTATAGTTTTGTAGAATAATATGAAAAATCCTGTGAGTTACTTTCAGATACTCACAGGCTACTTCTTAAGTGAGGGTGTTAGTGCAAAATAACACAACTCAGGTATATAGTATATATTTTGACAGAAAAGTTAACAGCATATTCAAGAGTCAAGGGGCAATAATTAGTGGTGAGTGGTTAGTAGTTAGTAGTTAGTGGTTATTCTCCCCATCTCCCCATCTCCCACTCTCCTACTCTTCCACCTCTGGTACTGGATCGTAACCACCTGGATGAAAAGGATGACAGCGTAAGATGCGCCGAATTGCTAACCAAGAACCACGACACGGTCCAAATCTCTCAATTGCTTGGATGGCATACATAGAACAAGTTGGTTGAAAGCGACAGGTAGGAAGGAATAATGGTGAAATGAATATTCGGTAGAACCGAATCGGCCAGATCAATAATAGTTTCAACACAGTCACGTTTTTCTAATAAATTGGTATCAAAGGTCAAAATTTCTTATATAAATCTTTGCTGTTACTAAGTTTGTTTCCCAGTTTAGAGTCAATTTCTCCTCTCGGGCTGCAAATTGCCAGCGTTGCAGCTTGGCTTTCCCTGATCATCCTGAGTGCATGGGGTGTTAATCGCTTTGCCAAAGCAGATCCAGAAATAGTCCGCAAGGTAGTGCATATTGGTACTGGCAACGTAATTTTGCTAGCTTGGTGGTTGCATATTCCTGCAATAGTGGGTATCTCGGCCTCGATTTTAGCAGGTACTATTACCTTATTGTCTTACCGCTTTCCCATTCTTCCCGGGATCAATAGCGTAGGACGGCGAAGTTTTGGAACATTCTTCTATTCTGTGAGTATCGGTATTTTAGTTGCCTGGTTTTGGCATCTACAACAACCCCATTACGCTGCCCTTGGGATTTTAGTGATGGCGTGGGGAGATGGACTAGCCGCAGTGATTGGACAACGATTTGGCAAGCATAAGTATAAACTTTTTGGAGGGCAAAAAAGCTGGGAAGGCTCCTCAACAATGGCTGTTGTCAGCTATTTCATCTGTAGTTTGATTTTACTGAGCGTACAGGGCAACTCTTGGCAAACTTGGGTTATATCTTTGGTAGTAGCTTTAGTTGCAACTGGTTTAGAAACTGTTTCGTTTATGGGTGTTGACAATTTGACAGTTCCTATAGGTAGTGCAGCCCTGGCTTTTTTGTTAAGTCAGTTTTTAGTGGTTAGTAGTTAGTAGTTAGTAGTTGGTTGTTGGTTGTTGGTTGTTCCAAACAACAAACAACACACAACAATCAACTATCTGTGGTGATCGTATCTGCGATAGTAGAAATTGGTTTGCGGAAAATCTACGCCGTGACGAAACACTCTCCGGTAATTCGGATGATAGTAACGGTAATTGGGATAATAAACCCTTTGATAATGGGGTCTATAGTAATGCCGTCTGTAATAATGCTGCCTGTAATGGGGATGCCGCTTGTGATAGCGCGTTCTCTGGTAATGCCGTCTGTAATAACGTTGTCTGTAATGAGGATGCCGCCTGTGATAGCGCGTTCTATGGTAATGCCGTCTGTGTTGACTGATTTTGTAATCTTGGCTGTGTATTGTTTGTTTTAATTCTGCTGTGTCAGCTTCTTCGGGTGAAAGGATGGATGTCTGAATAGATGAGGGGATATGAACTTCATCTTTTACAGATGCTGTTGCTACCTCTAATCCCAAGCTAATAGGCAACACTAAAGCACTGACTACAAACTTCCAAAACATGATTGCGTGCTCCTAATTTCTCGTTCTTTGGCTCAACACTCCCTATCTCTCACCTAAAAGGTTGGGAGGTTTATTTTTATGCTTGGTGGTTCACGCAGTTTTGATCTAATGCCAGAGAATGGCTAGTTTGAGATTCCGCCTGTTCAAAGAAGTAGGTTTGAGATATAGAAAAATAACTAACACGAAATCCATCCAGAGGAGAGTTATTAGCGAACTTAGATCTAAAAATATTGTAATTTTTTGTTAAAATTTTACAAAAAGTTACATAACATGAGCGAAGACTCTTGAACATTTACAGCGAAAGATCCTGGATGACTGTTCTACCACTATCTCAACCACTGCTAAGTGAGAAACAAGAAGAGTTAGATATTCAAGATTTACAAGGTTTATTACGCCTTGATTGGAAAATTGGTAAATTCAAGCTGTGGTCAGGGTTTTATACGCGAATAGATCAGGTATTTATTATTTGGGGTCTTATTTGTGCTGGTATTTTTCTGACTGCCCAATTTTTACCGATTAGCTGGTACACGCAAGCAATTGTCTGGTCAGTTCTTACCCTCGTCGGTACGATGAGTATGGTGGTTTTTACATGGTTTTGGGTAAGTGTAGAAAGGCTGCGCTGGCTATTATATGGCTGGGTAATTTTAATGTTAGGAACTGTTGCGCTGACTGACATGGGCATTTTTTATGGTTGGGGTGCTGTTTTGATGCACCTGTGTCCTTTGTGGTTGACAGTCAGCGCTGTTGGTTACTTATTGACGGCTTGGGGAGTGCGATCGCGTACCTTTTTACTTATGGCTATAATTCACTTTGCTGGTATTGCTGTTTTACCTTACTGTTGTGGTTGGCAATTTCTCACTACTGGTATTGTGATGGCGGTGAGTTTACTAGTGTTAGCTGAGTGGCAATGGGATATGCGTCAGTCAATCGATTTCGATGTGTTAACACCAGAGCAAAAATTATTTAATCAAACACAACAAGAGCTTCGTTTGAAGAAAAAAGAAAATTTTTAAATATTTCTGTAGATTAAACTACAATTTCTCAGTTTTCTTTCAAAATAAAAATGTGCAGCATATATATATGAAAAAGGCATGTATGCTACACCATCGGCGCAGGAGTTGTGCTGTTTGTCCTGCTAATCGCTTCCCGAAGGAGAACGGCGTCAGGGCAGCGACCGATAGCTAATTGCAAACTAAAAAGTAAATAGCCAACATACCTTGTTGATTAGGAGTGGTGTAGGAGTTGAGTAGCAGTGGTGTAGGGTTTTTGCCGTTTCCCCTGCTTTACGGGTACTGGAGGGATGCTAAAACATCCATCAGAACAGTCTAAGGTGTCTGACACTATATAATCATAAAATTGGACAACTGGGATGTTGTGGCTTTTTAACAGAGACTCTTTTGTATGTGTATGAAAAACTTATCCCGCTTGAGAGATGTTTCTCCAAGCGGATTTATTTGTATTGTAAAGATGGTGTAAAAAGCATAACAGAATTTATGATACTTGACATATTATAAATTTGCTAAAGTCAATGCCAGAGACAGATTTGAAATTAAACGTTGCTGAATTATAGATAAAAAATAAATACGACATTTTTCAGCCAAAAAACCTTAAATCTTTTTAAAATCAGCAACGGCAAAATGAGCTTCTTTAATAATTCCGTACCACCACTGCGTCGCAAACAGGTAATTCCGAATATTCATGACTCAGAAGAACTCTGGTTAGTTAACTGGCAAATTGGCAAAATCAAGCTTTATTCGACTTTTTATACCCGCATAGATCAAGCTTTTATACTTTGGGGTATTTTACTGATACCAATGTTTGCAACAGCGCAGTTTTTCCCTTTTAGTTGGAATTTGCAGGCTGTTGTTTGGTCAATTCTCAGCATGATTGGTACTGTAAAAATGTTCAGCTGGACGCAGTATTGGGTGAAGCGAAGACACGTTAGCTGGGTGCTGTATTGCTGGGTACTGCTAATGCTATTCGGGATAATATTAACTGATTTGGGTATTTTTTTCGGTTGGGGAGAAGTATTATTAAATTTATGTCCCTTGTGGTTGGGATTAAGTGCTTTGGGATACCTGTGTACTGGCTTAGGAGTGCGATCGCGTACACTAATATTCATAGGCACACTTCACTTGCTGGCAATTTTCATTTTGCCTTATCTAGCCAGTTGGCAATTTCTCAGTACAGGTGCTTTGATGGTTTTCTGCCTGTTAATGTTGGCTGAACTTGAGTGGGATCATTGTTAAGGTTGTTATTAGTTGTTATTAGTTATTGGTTGGTGGTTGTTTGGAAGGAACAACCAACAAACAACCACCAACAAACAACAAACAACAATTTATCCGCGATTCTGGAGCCATCCTACCATCACTTCTCCATCTTGAATCTGGACTTGATAAGTGGAAACCCGATGTCCACCTTGATGATCTGCCTCGCCAGTGTCAACACAAAAACTCCATTGATGCCAAGGACAGTAAATCACCTTGCCCTCTAGCCTACCACTTTGCAAGGGGCCACCCATATGTGGGCAAATGGCATTGATTGCATAAATATTGCCCTCAACATTGAATAATGCGATCGGTTTATCATACAACCCCATCACTAACCGACCGCTACCAGGAGGAACATCTTCAAGATTACAAACTTTTTTCCATTTAGTCATTAGTCAATGATTCGTTGTTGGTTGGTTGTTGGTAGTTGGTTGTTGGATATTCCAAACAACAACCAACTACCAACTCATAACTATTCAAATGACAAATAAAAAAGAAAATCGGTGAAATTTGGATTTTCTTGTCCACCGATTTTGATTTTGATTGACTCATCTTTTCTTTGTATTTACCAATTATTGGCTGTACCTTCCTTGTATGGATCGCCTGTAAAGGGTTGTACACCAATGTTAGGATAAGCATCATCATTTGGTCCGAATATCCGTACAGCGGCTTCCGAAATATACTGAGTTATCCTAGCAATTAGATTGGAGATAGCTCTCATAATTAGACTCCCTTGTTGTGCTCGCTTTGATGGGATATCTATACTCTAATTCTAACATTTTTAGTTATCTGATATCCTCAATATATTTACATTTAACGCAATATTATTTGACAGATATTTGCAAAGATTCAACTAGTTAAAAAGGCAAATCTTACCTGTTTGATTATGATTGTAACTAAACTTAGTAATTGTTTGGTAATGGTTGGTGGTTGGTTGTTGATTGTTGTTTGTTGTTTGTTGGTGGTTGGTGGTTAGTGGTTAGTGGGCAAGGGGCATCGGTAAGAAAACCAATGCCCAATGCCCGATGCCCACTCTTCCATTCCCTATTCCCTTTTTTATTGGTCTGAGTGTACGCAGTTTATGACAGCTTATTATTATTCACTATAACTATTACAAAAGTTTAAATATTGGATAAAAATTGAATTAAATAAACTGTAAAAATACTAACAACAGTCTTTTGCTTACAAAGCATAGTCAAACATTGACATTATTTATGGTGAAAAATACCATAAACTAAAGAAGGATTCTGGAGAGGGGGCGATCGCATGACGTATTTCCCAGGTGTGTTGAACCAAGAATTAACTCTGTGTGCTGATGATTACAGCCTGTTGACAGACCTTTACCAGCTGACGATGGCAGCTTGTTACACGGGTGAAGGTGTAGAACAACGACGGGCAAGCTTTGAGTTATTTGTCAGGAAACTGCCAGAGGACTTTGGCTATTTAATCGCGATGGGACTGGCGCAAGCATTGGAATATTTGGAGAAATTTCGCTTTAGTGCTTCCCATCTGGAGGCTTTGCAGGCGACGGGAATTTTTGCTCATGCGCCCGATCGCTTCTGGTCGCTGCTAGAATCAGGAGGTTTTAGCGGGGATGTGTGGGCAGTAGCAGAAGGAACAGCAGTATTTGCCAATCAACCTTTGTTACGAGTGGAAGCACCTTTGTGGCAAGCCCAATTGGTGGAAACCTATCTACTGAATACCCTAAACTACCAGACTTTAATTGCCACACGAGCGGCTAGAGTGCGTGATGTTGCGGGCGAGCAAGCAAAGCTGCTGGAATTTGGTACTAGACGGGCATTTAGTCCTCAAGGGGCGCTTTGGGCAGCGCGGGCGGCGTTGGCAGCAGGTTTCGATGCCACTTCCAACGTGTTAGCTGCATTACAACTAGGCGAAAAACCAAGTGGTACGATGGCACACGCCTTAGTCATGGCACTAACAGCAATGGAAGGTAGTGAAGATCAAGCGTTTGCAGCGTTTCAACAGTATTTTCCCGGTGCACCACTATTGATTGATACTTACGATACTATCGCTGCTGCTCAGAGATTAGCGATGAAGGTCAACTCTGGACAAATGAAGTTGACTGGCGTGAGGTTGGACTCCGGTGATTTGGTGGCATTGTCAAAACAAGTGCGATCGCTCCTACCTAGTGTAGCAATTGTAGCTAGTGGAGACTTAGACGAGCAGGAAATTCACAGGCTAAAAACTGCCAATGCTGAGATTGATGCATATGGAGTGGGGACGCAACTAGTGACAGGAAAGCCCGTGAATGGAGTTTATAAATTAGTAGAAATTAATGGCATTCCGGTAATGAAAGAGTCGAGTGGCAAAATGACTTATCCGGGACGCAAGCAAATTTTTCGTTCGTTTGCAGAAGATAAGGTGAAAGCAGATTGTTTGGGATTAGCAGATGAAAGTCGCCAAGGAGGACTACCTTTGTTGCAACTGTTTATGAAAGAAGGTAAACGGATGCAAAATCAAGAGACTTTGGCAACAATTAGACAACGCACAGCAACCTCCGTAGCAAGTCTACCCCAAGAAACTCGACGTTTAGAAAATCCAGTACCGATAGCAATGGAAATTTCGGAACAGTTACGGGTTTTGACAGAGAAAACGCTGAAAAAACCAGCATTAGTTAGTGGTTAGTGGTTAGTGGTTAGTGGTTAGTGGTTAATGGTTAGTGGTTAGTAGTAAACAACTAACAACTAAACCAAGGACAAATAACAAATGACAAATGACAATAAAATGAGAATTGCCTTATTTGGAACAAGTGCCGATCCACCAACTGCTGGACATCAAGCGATTATCAAATGGTTGTCACAGCGTTACGATCGCGTAGTGGTTTGGGCAGCAGATAATCCTTTTAAATCCCATCAAACTCCTTTGGAACATCGGGTGGCGATGTTACGACTATTAATTGCCGATATCGATTCGCCATCACATAATATTAGCTTGGAACAAGAACTCAGCAGCTTGAGAACGCTAGAAACCTTGGATAAAGCAAAACAACGTTGGGGAGAAGAAACTGAATTTACTTTAGTGGTAGGTTCAGATTTGCTGACTCAACTATCGCGTTGGTATCGAGTTGAAGATTTGTTACAGCAAGTACAACTTTTGGTTGTGCCACGACCGGGATATGTAATAGATCAATCTAGTTTGCAGGCAGCGGAAAATCTAGGAGCAAAAATAGCAATCGCTCAATTAAATGCTCCAGATGTTTCTTCAACAGCCTATCGTGAACATGGAGATGCCGAAACTCTCACACCCCCTGTAATTGATTATATTCATCAACAGCATTTGTACAAATGCCAGGACGCACCCGAAAAAAGCTTGCAGATCCGCTAAATCAACAACCTTTGGCTGATTTCAAAGTCGGTGTTGACAATGTAATTTTTTCCGTAGATACAGCCCAGAACCGACTGTTAGTATTATTAGTCATGCGACAGCAGGAACCCTTTTTAAATTATTGGGGTCTTCCCGGTACTTTAGTGCGTCGAGGCGAATCGTTAGAAGATGCTGCCTATCGCATCTTAGCTGAAAAAATTAGAGTCAAAAATCTTTATTTAGAGCAATTGTACACATTCGGCGGGCCTCATCGCGATCCACGGGAAGCAACCGATAGTTATGGGGTGCGTTATCTCAGTGTTAGTTACTTTGCCTTGGTGCGATTTGAAGAAGCCGAATTGATTGCTGATAAAGTTGCTGGTATTGCTTGGTATCCAGTTAAGCGAGTACCGCAATTAGCTTTTGATCATAACGAAATTCTCGCATACGGACACAGACGACTAAAAAATAAGTTGGAGTATAGTCCGGTGGCTTTTGAAGTTTTACCAGAAGTCTTTACTTTGAATGATTTGTATCAGTTATACACTACGGTTTTAGGAGAAAATTTTTCCGATTATTCTAATTTTCGGGCGCGTCTACTCAAGTTGGGTTTTCTATGCGATACCAGAATTAAGGTATCGCGAGGTGCAGGGCGTCCAGCTACTTTATATAAATTTGATGCGGAAGCTTTTGCTCCCTTCAAAGATAAACCTTTGGTGTTTATTTAATTGAAGAAAGCAGGAGGCAGAAGGCAGAAGGCAGAAGGTTTAATTTTTGACTTCTGACTAATAACCAATGACAAATGACAAATGACAAATGACTATTATGAAAATTGCGATCGCTCAACTTAATCCTACCATTGGTGATTTGCCAAAAAACGCCCAAAAAATTCTTGAGGCAGCACAACAAGCAGTAGTACAAGGTGCGCGTTTGTTGCTGACACCGGAGTTGTCTTTGTGTGGCTATCCTCCACGGGATTTATTGTTAAATCCCAGTTTTGTTGAGGCAATGGGCATTACTTTGCAACAATTAGCCAGAGATTTACCACCTAATCTAGCAGTATTGGTAGGAACCGTAGAAGAGAATTTCAAAGCCCATTCTACTGGTGGTAAAACTTTATTTAATAGCATCGCTTGGTTAGAAGCAGGCAAAGTACAGCAAATTTTTCACAAGCGACTTTTGCCTACTTATGATGTCTTTGACGAACATCGCTATTTTGAACCAGGTTTGCAAGCCAATTACTTTACCCTAGATGATATTCATATTGGCGTTACTGTTTGCGAAGATTTGTGGAACGATGAAGAATTTTGGGGTAGACGCAGTTATACCGCCAACCCGATTGCGGACTTAGCAATTTTAGGTGTCGATTTTATTGTCAATTTGTCAGCTTCACCTTACACCGTCACCAAACAGCGGTTCCGCGAAACCATGCTAAGTCACAGTGCAGTGCGTTTTCGCCAACCGATTATTTATGCTAACCAAGTGGGTGGCAATGACGATTTGATTTTTGATGGCAGAAGTTTTGCCTTAAACCGTCAGGGTGAAGTTATCTGTCGTGGACTTGATTTTGAAACCGACTTGCTAGTAGTCGAATTTGACGAAGAGGCGCGGGATTTACAATTGGGTTCCGTCGCACCCAACTACGAGTGTGAAGAAGAAGAAATTTGGCAAGCTTTGGTTTTGGGTGTACGAGATTATGTTTGCAAGTGCGGCTTTACTAAAGTCATTCTCGGTTTAAGTGGTGGGGTTGATTCCTCACTCGTCGCAGCGATCGCCACAGCAGCCCTTGGTAAAGAAAATGTCCTCGGTGTCTTGATGCCTTCTCCCCACAGTTCTGAGCATTCTATCACTGATGCATTGGCTTTGGTAGAAAATCTTGGTATCAAAACGACTACCTTGCCAATAGGGGATTTAATGCAAGAATATGACAAAACCCTAGCCGATTTGTTTGCGGGTACACAATTTGGACTGGCAGAGGAAAATATTCAATCCCGAATTCGGGGTAACTTACTGATGGCGATCTCTAATAAATTTGGTTATCTT
This sequence comes from Fischerella sp. PCC 9605, assembly GCF_000517105.1. Lineage (GTDB taxonomy): Bacteria > Cyanobacteriota > Cyanobacteriia > Cyanobacteriales > Nostocaceae > PCC9605. Next base: position 2,263,842 of record NZ_KI912148.1, read on the forward strand.
CTGCTGTCTACTGGCAACAAGTCAGAAATGGCGGTTGGTTACTGTACACTCTACGGCGATATGAACGGCGGTTTAGCAGTTATAGCCGATGTTCCTAAAACCCGCGTTTATGCACTGTGTCGCTGGTTAAATCGCGATCGCGAAATCATTCCCCAAAACGTCCTTACCAAAGCACCCAGCGCCGAACTCAAACCCGGTCAGGTTGACCAAGATTCTCTGCCTCCATACGATATTTTGGATGACATCTTGCAACGCCTCATTCAAAATCACCAATCACCCGCCCAAATAGTTGCTGTCGGACACGATCCAGTTGTTGTAGACAGAGTAATTCAGATGGTGGCACGTGCGGAATTTAAACGGCGACAAGCACCTCCAGGATTGAAAATCACCGATCGCGCTTTTGGTACTGGTTGGCGCATGCCTATTGCCAGCAATTGGCTTGCTGTTAAAAATACTTACCAGGCAAGAAATATCCCTACGCCTTCCTTGGCACGCTGGGACGGGCGAGATGCCCATCCCAGGATTAAGTAGCGAAATGTTTGTAAAAGGCTACTGGGTACTGGGGATTGGGAGAAGATTCTTCTCATCTCCGTACTTAGTCCCTAATCCCTAGTACAGCACGGCGGAAATACTAAATCAACGAAAAGCCTAGATAATAAGCTTTTTGACTTTTGAATGCGTGAATGCGTGACTTCCGCGCAGCGGTACTAGCCCTTTGAATTTTTAAGTGCGGAATACCCTACCCCTTTGATCGGCATGCACACCATGACTTGTTTACAAGCTTTTGTTACGTTTATTTACATAAAGCAACAAAAGTTAAACAAAGGACTGGCAATATGATGAGTATCTTGATTGGATTATTTGTTGTTGGTTGGGTAGCGGCTTCTGTATTAGGTTCTCTGGCTTATTTCTTGGGAGAGCAGAGAAAGCCTATCCACGAGCGTAACTGGCGTTCCGAGTCTTTTGAAAAATTGGCTAAGTCCATCACTGGCAAGGAAACAGACTATAGCGATCGCACTCCTGCTTATGGGATGGATGCCTATGCCAGCAACACACTACCTAGCTAGAGTAATGGGGGGTGTTACGCTGTTGCGAACGCATCACCCCCACCAAAATTTCTATAGAACTAGCCCCCAAATTAAACCCGGTTTCTCAGACAGAGAAACCGGATTTTTTCATTTTATGGGCGTTATTCTTTCCCAGTCACTAATCACTAATCACTAGTCCCCAGTCCCTTTTACGGCTTACTTCAATTCCAGCTTTTCATGCTGGCTGACATCAGCAGGTTTGCCAGTCACAGCTCCCTTCACCAAACTGATGGTGTTTGCGACTATGCTTGAGGGTGAATCGAATCCCAATATTCTGCTTTTTCCACACTGACTTTAAGTAAGGCGATATCGGGTTCGTCTATTCCTTTAGGAAACCAAGCTTTGAGTTGTGGTTGCCATAGTTCCTCTAGTTTTTGGCGATCGCGTACCAATTCTGCGGTACCACACAAAGAGACGTAGCGCTGTTTATCTGGTGCAGCGTAGCTAACGTTAACGTGATGGTTGCGATTAATTTCAACTGCACGCAGATAAACATAAATAGTGTTACCTGCGTGCATCTGTGGTTTTATTTTTAATTACAACGGACGGTAGACGCGGTAATTGATATTAGGAAATACATTGTCCATAAATTCGACTTTTTCTAACCAACCACTATCGATTTTGCCGATATTAATATCTTCGTAGAGCTTATTAAAACGCATCAAGTGCGATCGCGTCCGTCTGACTGCATAGGGTACCATCGTTCCCGTCCGCATAATAAACGCCCAGTCAGAAGATTGTGCTAAAAGCAACTCTCGCGCTGCTTGGTTAAGCGCTTTCCACTCCAGTTCATCGACTGCTTCTCTTTTAGAGAGTTCAATCATGCGTTCGGCAGCTTTATGCAAATGTGGGTAAATCCACGCATTTGTGTCGTTTAACCAATACTCATGGAAACCTTTGAAACCCCAACTAGACTGAGAGGGACGGCAAACCTGCTGAGTCGGATATGCGCGTAAATAATCAGCCAAGTGAGTCATTTGATATGTTTGTTGGTCATACCAGGACTTGCGGAACAGGTAATCAATAAACCAAGGCCCCTCATACCACCAGTGTCCAAATAATTCTGCATCGTAGGGCGAAACCACAATTGGTGGACGCTGCATTATACCGTAGAGATGCCCAACTTGCTGCTCGCGATTATACATAAAATTAGCAGAATGTTCAGCAGCTTTTTCCCTTGCCCAGTAGGGATCGTAGAGTGCTTTATCTCCTAGACCTAAGCCACGACCAGTAATTTTATGATATTTAATACCAGTATTTTTTCGCTGACCGTTGGGCATAATGTAGGGCTTGATATACTCATATTCAGCTTCCCAGCCCAAGTCTTTGTAAAACTCTCGGTATTCCGGCGCACCAGGATAACCTACTTCCGAAGACCACACCTGTTGAGAAGATTCATGATCGCGTCCAAAAGCAGCTACACCAGTTTCTGTAAAAATAGGGGCATAAGTGCCAAAGCGTGGACGAGGACGAGCATAGAGGATACCATGTCCATCAATGAGAAAGTAGCGTAATCCAACATCTGCCAGCATCCGCTCTAAACCTTCATAGTAGGCACATTCTGGCAACCAAATACCCCTAGGAGGACAACCAAAATTTTCCTCGTAGTGTTCATATGCTACCTTCAACTGTGCCCACACTGCTTGCGGATACATTTTCATGAGTGGTAAGTAACCGTGAGTAGCACCGCATGTAATGATTTCGAGGTTATTTGTGTCTTGGAACTGCTTAAAAGCTGTCACCAAGTCACCTTTGTAGCGTTCCCAGATTTGTCGCGTGGCGTTAAATTCACTAGCGTAATGTTCGGCTAGATATTTGATATGACCATGATGAGAATTATGCTCAATTTCAAGCTCTGCAAGTTCTTCCAGCTTTGCTAAATGAGCATCGTAGCGCTCTTGCAGCAGAGGATCGCGCAGCATTGACACTAGCGGTGGTGTCATGCTCATCGTGATTTTAAAGTCAATCCCGTCTCGCTTTAACCCTTCAAAAACTCGTAATAAAGGTATGTAAGTTTCTGTAATGGCTTCATAAAGCCATTCTTCCTCCAACACATAGTCACTTTCTGGGTGACGGACGAAGGGGAGATGTGCGTGCAGTACTAGCGCAACGTAGCCAATAGCCATAATGATTCCGGGGTGGTACTAAAAAATATATCGAAGGATGGGGATTTGGCAGAAGTTAACAATATTTTAAGACTTTCTGGGGATCGTAACAGGCTTTAGCCAACACTTTACAGTGGCTAATACTCCACACTAGGAAAGGGAAAAAGGCAAAAGGTAGAACAAGCCAGTCTTTTCATCTATTTTTTGTCAACGGTATTTTGTCTTTTGCAAAGCAAAAAGCTAGATTTGCAGGAAAAAGACTAAGGTAGAAAAGGTGAAAAGTGTTTGTCCTTTTCTTCTACTTCTATTCCCGCAAGAAGTTTGTTGTTAGCTTATCTTGTTATTGGTCTCCTGAAACATAAGGACATTATTAAAAGTGAAAAAGCAAATTGCTTTTTTTTCTTGCCGAGCAGTAATTTATTTCATCCCCTTTTTCTGATGTTTTCGGCTATTAAAGCAAATAATCGAGGCTGGCGATCGCACCCTTGGCCAACGGCGCACAATACCCGAAGCGCTCTACTTATCCTGTTTATCCTCATCAAGTGCCTTTTGGATTGCTTGCCTACAGAATTCAGCAGGGTTATCTTTTGCTTTTACCTTATCTTTCATTGACTTAGGCATTTTGATAGTCATACTTTCAGTCAATGGTTCCTCTTTGTCAGTTTTATATCCGTAATTTTTAATATTAGGATTACCGCGATTGTCTTTTGCCACTTCACACTAATTAATATACCTGGACTAATTGGTGTACCTATTGAATAATATTTAATTGGTAGCTATGTCATCCGCCAAGAGTCTATAGCTACCAGTCCCAACTAACAATGAGACAACTATATGATGACACGCAAAGAACTAGAAGCGCTATCGCTTGAAGACTTACGCGCTATAGCTTCTCACTATGGAGTGCAACCATTAGCTAGCTGCGGTAAATCTGAAGCTTGGATTACAGTACTAACTAGCTTTCCTTATCGTGCTATTGACCAGATGAGAGAGGGTATCGGCTTACATTCACCAGGAATTGAAATCTACAAGCACATCACAGTAGCACTTGACATGATGGGAGAACCTACAGAAAGTCAGATGGGACTGCTTAGGTTAACTAAGGAGGAGGAATACTTTGAGGATGAACAGCTTAGGTTTTATCAGGACAAAATGTACAAGCTATACAGGGTAAAAATATTGTTGCATGAAGCGATAAAGATTATAGCTAGCTAATACCAAGTTGTGGTCAGATATAGCAATTCGTGCCCTCTCCCCCTCCCCTGTCCCAAATAGGGAGAGGGCGGGGTGAGGGAAGTACTATCTTTGACTGCAACCTAGTATAAGCTTGCCCGATCGCATTATTTAACCCTCCATATCTCATAGTAAAAATCGTCAGACATGGTGTCTGACGATTTTAGACATAAGATACAGCTAGACGGTAGATAGGTAAAAATGCTTGAGAAAAATGATTAATAAAATTGATTGAAAAAGCTACTTCAACCATTTCAACCATTTCAACCATTTCAACCATTTGTTTAACCAAGTCGTGTTGACTAAAAAAGCTAAAAGTCTTATGTAGCAAGGTAAACGGAGAGGGGGGGATTCGAACCCCCGTTAGGTTGCCCTAAAACGCATTTCGAGTGCGCCGCATTCAACCACTCTGCCACCTCTCCAGGTGATGGAGATACACAGTATACTCCAAAATTATATTAAATAGCATTCTTTTCCAGCGTAGCACGATATGAAGATAAGTCTATATCTGGCGATCGCAATAGACTGATATTTTCATAAAGTTGTCAGGGAATTATAAATACGGCCTAGCACCAATGCAAATTAAGCAATACTGTTGAAGTGAGAGAGCCAGAGGCTCTTGATTCTCGTTACCAGGTTGAACCTGGTAACGAGGGTGAGGGTGGTAGGCTTGCCTGTGAGCACCTGCAACTGCTGCAAGATGTGAATCAAGGCAATCAAAATCTCAATTTTTTTTCTCACTATTTCCAGGAGTAGGTTTTAACTTGTTGAGATTATCGCCGCTAATAGAGTAGGCTGCACCAAAACCAATCACAAAACGCCCTTGTTGAGGAGTGAGTTTAAAAATGCGAAAATCAAGTAAACTGCTTAATACTTCGATAATTTCACCAAAACGAGCATGAAATTGATTAACGATTTCCTGCCATGTATCAGTTTCGCGCTCTATCAAGGTTGCCGTACAATCAAAAGTTAAACGACGACGGGCAAAAATTTGTTCTGTTTTAGCTTCATCTTCAATCAACATCACACTGGCATGAGGATTAACAGAAAGGTTTTGAGTGTGAGTTGAAAGACCGCTGACATAAATATAGATGTTTTTTGATTCATCCATTACAAAAGGAGCATAGCTAGCATCGGGTATTCCTTGATTGCTAGCCGTGCTGATAATTGCACTTTGGAATTTTTGAATAAAAACTTCGTACTCTGCTTGGGCTTTTTCGATATTGTTCATGTTATTTGTTGGTTGTTGGTGTTGGTTGGAATAATACCAAACAACTAACAACCAACAACATTACAACATAATCAAACCTAGCCGCACACCAACAGTTACAGCCTCAGTACGTGTTGAGACACCCAGTTTTTGAAAGATAGAAGAGACGTGAAATTTAACAGTATGCTCAGAGATTTGCAAGCGTTTGGCGATCGCCTTATTACTTAGCCCAGAACCAAGCATGTCTAAAACCTCGATTTCTCGGGGTGTCAATGCTTGCACTGGGTTAAGCAAGGCTGGATTTGATGCACTTAACTCTGGCAGATTCAGCAAATATTCAACAGCATCGGGGTGCAAAACTACTAATCCAGAAGCTACCGCCTCAACAGTGGCAATAATTTCGGACTCTGTGCAGACATTCAATAATACACCTCGTACACCAGCACGCAGCGCCGCTTCTAAGTCAATACTCTTACTTTCATCAACAATAACGATGATTGCAGTTGGGTATTGCTGCTTCCACTCTATATCTTGAGGATGACCGCTTAAATCAAGCAGCACCACATCAGGTTGTAATTGGGTAATTTCCGTAGAATCTAACTCTGAAGCACTGCCCACTACAACTAGCCTGGGATCGCTTGTTAGTACAGCAAATAATCCTGCCCGTATTACAGAGGAAGCAGCAACAACCAGCACGCGAATCATGTCAACCCCAACTGCGAACGACTGGGATCGCCCAGAAACTGCTTTACACTCGAAATGGGAATTGCTACAGCCAAACCATAAGCAATCATGGTGTTAATACCCATAACTCGACCGAGACAGTCGGCAAGCGGGCCCCCGGAATTACCAGGATATAGGCGAATATCAGCCATTAGCGCACGTTGATTATGAGTGTGGACTATCCCGGTTGTGACAGCACCTGTATCAGCAAAAGGATTACCCACTGCCAAGACTAATTCACCTACTCGCAATACATCATAGTTGCCTATACTTGCAGTTGGTAAATCCGTAGCGGCAATTTTCAGGGCGGCTAAATCTCGCTGTGGATCAAAATGCGTGCGTACAGCATCAAAGACTCTACCATCTGCAAGTTCGACGGTTATTTTTTTACTAATAGCGACGTGAGCATTAGTGATAATTAATCCGTCAGATTGCCAAATCACACCAGAACCGCCTCCCCAAGAACCGCTACGCACTTTGACAGTAATATCTCGCAGTTTTTGAGCCACTATTGCCAATTCAGCAGCGATGTTAGTAAATGTAGTCATTAGTCAAGAGTCAAGAGTAATTAATTATTAGTTATTAGTTAGTAGTTAGTGGTTAGTGGTTAGTGGTTAGTAGTTATTTCTCTCCATCTCCCCATCCCCCACTCCTTATTCCTTGGTGGGTCGTTCGCCGACTGCGATCGCTAACTCAACTAAAGCGCCACCCCGCACAACCTGCGCTTTGACGGTTTTGCCAACGCGATCGCCACTATTTAATAGCGCCAACACATCACCCGTATCGCTGACAGGAACGTCATCTAAAGACACCAACACATCCCCAAGCAAAACACCTGCATTTTCAGCCGGGCCATTTGCTTCTACATTGACTACGATCACTCCAGTAGCAGAAGTTAAATTGAGTGCCGCTTTCAGATTTTTGGGTAAGCGTACGGGTTGCATTCCTACACCCAAATAGCCTCTGGTAATGCGTCCTTTTGCAAGTAATTGGTCAAGCACCCGATTTATCGTCGCAGCAGGGATAGTCAATGCAGTACCACGCCGACCGGATGTATTCATGCCTACCACGGAACCAGCAGCGTCTACAAGGGGGCTACCAAAAAAGCCAGGATAAAGTGTAATATCTGGGCGAATAAACTGGTCAATATTACCGCCGCTCATACTCCGCCAAGCACCACGAATCACACTTACTGCACCCATCGCGGCCATTAAATTACCATCGTTTCCTCTGGCGATCGCAACTACCAAATGACCTACCTTTAAGGAAGTTGCATCGCCAATTTTCGCAACTGGTAATTCTACATTTTGTAGATTAAGAACAGCTACATCCGTGCTAGGGTCACGACCTAGTATATTGGCTGATACTGTACTACCATCTGGCAAAGTGACGATAATATCCTCAGAGCGCCCAAGATTTTCATCAGAAGTAACAATGATACCAGAGCGCCAGTGGATACCGCTTGTGGACATACGAGTGTGAGAGTCAATAGAAACAACAGTAGTTCCAACCTGCTCTACGATATCGCCCAAATTCTGGGAAAGCGCCATTAATGAGGACATAGAATTTCTCCGAAGGTTTGTTAGTGGTTAGTGGTTAGTAGTTAGTAGTTAGTGGTTGTTGGGAAAAGTAATCAAACAACTACCAACTATCAACAAAGAACAAATCTAAACCACCAACCAATCTCATAGTGGCGTTTTATCTGCACAGATAACATCGGAAAAATGGGGAGAATTCATCCTAGACAAATGGCTAGGCAAGTAAAGGATATGATTTATGGGAACGCCACAAATAGCCTTTACTAAAGTTAACTAAATATTCTGTTAAATTGCTTTTGAATACCCACAAACGCCAGGGAAAAGAAGGCATATATTGCACTCGCCATAATTGCTACAACTGCACAAGCAGCCAAAACCGCTAAAACTATCACCACTCCATCTTGCTCAATCATGCCCAAACAAAGAGCAACTATAACAATGGCAGGTGGAAGATTACCAAAGGGAATTGGTAGTGCAATGATAATAGCAAGGATAAAAAAAATTAATGCGATAAAGCGTTGTGCTAGAGGTGAAGCGACTAATTTCCAGCGCGGACGAATTATACGCTCAAATCTTTCTAAAATCAGCAAAATTTTATGAATCAGCTTCTCAAAATCCTTGCGTTTTAACGAGCGATTAGCTATCCAACTAGGTAAAAAGGGCTTGGAGAAACCCAAGAGTAACTGTCCTGAAACTATGATTAAAGGAATACCGATAATGGCAGAAACTCCAGCTACTAGCGTGACCGGGCTAATTTGATGCAATATGATTTTCTTGTGGGATAGGCGTCTCGCCTGTCCGATGCGGGCAAGATGCCCGCACCACAAAAATTTATTGCACTATTTTAAGACGGTCACGCCACTACTAGCGTGACCGGGCTAATTTGATGCAATATGATTTTCTTGTGGGATAGGCGTCTCGCCTGTCCGATGCGGGCAAGATGCCCGCACCACAAAAATTTATTGCACTATTTTAAGACGGTCACGCCACTACAGGCAGTGGTAAAGCTTCTGGTAATGCACAAATAAGTAAGACTGGAGCAAAAGAGCGATCGCCCAAAGCATTAACAAAATCTTTGAGGTAAATACGCTCTCCAGAATGCTGTTCTAAGAAATTCCGCAGTAATTTGGATGTTTGTAATTCTTTCGATAAACCTTTGGGCATATGGGATGATACTAAGTTGCAGTCAAAAATAGTACTTCCCTCACCCCGCCTGCCGGCACCCCTCTCCCAATTTGGGAGAGGGGAAGGGGAGAGGGCACGAATTGCTATTGCTATGTCTGAACGTAACTTGCTATGAAGTAGATATGCTCCGTAACTTAGTTTGCAATCGGTATAATTAATTTCAACAACTGAAGAAAAAGTGGGCGATCGCGTGATGGCTATATCTAAACGGAAGATACATCTTGCTGTCATGGCGAGTGAGTATCGGCATCATTACCGCTAAAAATTGTTTGCAACAGATTCCTGATGAAAAATAAAAAAGTTGCAACTACCAACAGCAGCATTAAGCCTGCCAAAGCAGCAAAGGGGTATAAAATTAACAGCAGTAAAAATACAAGCAAGAAGGTAGTTACTAGTGTATTTTTCATTTTTTTAGCTCATTTAGAGTTTATATTTTAAATTTCAACAATCTACTAGTAAGGTCTACCACATCCAAAGAAGGAATTGTTTATCTTGCTTTGGTCGTAACAATCAGTATCAGTTGGAGTTAACTAATAATAGTGCGATCGTGCGCTTTAAAAAACGGATGGCTGTCGAATTTCGCAAGCAGTTAACTATTGGTGCGCCTACGAATCAAAATGAAGCAGGGTTGCGGCGGTTAAGTCATCAGCTAAAAACGAAGAAACTAATTATTAAACTGTTTCTGCGTCACCCCCTCCACGCCAAGTTATATCTTGTGCATCGCAATGACCCCAATACTCCGACTGTGGGATTCTTAGGTAGTAGTAACTTGACTTTGCCGGGACTGGCGAAACAAGGGGAATTGAATGTTGATATTTTAGATCACGATGCTTGCAACAAACTGCAAAAATGGTTTGATGACCGTTGGAGAGATTACGGTTGTGTAGATATTTCCAAAGAACTAGCAGAAATTATTGATGAGAGTTGGGCAAGGTAAGAATTAATCCCGCCTTACCACATCTACCTGAAGATTGCTTATCATTTGTCTGGTGAGGCGATCGCCGGACTTTCAGAATTTCGCATTCCCCGTGAATTTAACAATTTATTTGATTTCCAAATACTGGGATATTGGGAAGTTAATTATCACCCGTCAACAAGGCGAAACTTGGGGAAAATCAGTAGTCAAAAACCTTTCTTATGACTTGCAAGCTGAATTTCCTGGTATTCAACGTTTTTCCAGTGCCAATCTTTGGCGGATGAAGCTATTTTATGAGAATTATGCTGATAATGAAAAACTCGCACCAATGGTGCGAGAAATTGGTTGGACTCATAATCTGGTAATTATGGAGAAGTGTAAAGATGAACTAGAACGAGAATTTTATATCCGCATGACGGGGAAGTTTGGCTGGACGAAATATGACATTACTTTATTCATTACAGCAATCTTTAATTCATTTGTGGTAGATTCAGAAATTGCCGAAGAATCACAGCACACTGTGATATGCACTTCATGTATGCACTTAGAATACCATCTTTAACAGAAGGCGATCGCTATTTCTCCGACATCGTACAACGCGCCGCCAAACTCATCTGCACTACTCCAGAATTTGACGAACTGGCTATAGAGACGTTAAATTTAACGTTTCTACAATGTGGCATTACCGAGGAAAGCGATCGCGCTAAACTCCGCGCCGAACTCGACGGAATGATAGCGCATCTCTACAACTTAACGGAAGCAGAATTTGCTTACATCCTCAGCACCTTCCCCATTGTTCCCGAACAAGTTAAACAGGATGTATTAGCAGCTTATCGCACCTTTACCCCACAACAGAAAGACGCAGAAATAACCGCATTATAGCGGTACTTGCATTCAAAATTTCAAACACAGCATTTAGAAAAAATAGAAATAAATTTTTCGGCGTTGCTGATTTGAAGTATGAATTTGATGTTGTCATGCTGAGTGTAGCAATGCGAAACGAAGCATCTATCGAGATTCTTCGCTCCACAAAGTTCCGCTCAGAATGACAATTCATACCTTGATTCAGCAACGCCAATTTTTCCATCTAACCAGTAATTTTTATCCAAATGCGACGTTATGGGAATGCTTGCGACCTACACCCCATCATGTATCTAGGTATCAGCCGCAAGACAGATAAAGTGATTAACATAACTTAACATTTGTGTTAACTTTAAGATATCTTGTTGAAAAACCGTTAGTTTTGACTAAGTAAACCGAGAGTTATCTAGCGTTCCTGTTAAAACACTAATACTTAAAGTTGATGTGTGATAAAAAACAGGGCTTACTCGGTTGAATGGCAGTGTTGATTAACTACCGTTGCAACTGAATAAAGATGAAATTTTGGCGTGAAACGATTGCTGTCACTCAGCGTATTTTAATTGAATTATTACGGCGAAAACGCAGCCTGATTCTTTGGACTATTTTCCCTGTTTCTGTACTGTTGATCAACGGGTTTATTTTATCAGAGAGCCTGAAACTATCAACAGAGCGAGGTTTTGAATATGCTGCTCCTTCAACATTGGTGGGAGCAGCGCTGTTTTTTAGTTGTTTGGGTGGCAGTGTTGCCACTGTGGTATCAGAAAGAGAACAACAAACCCTCAAGCGCTTGTTTATTTCTCCTTTAAGTGGTACATCCTATTTTCTAGGAATTTTTTTAGCTCATAGCTGCATTGGCTTTGGGCAGACATTACTTATTTATACTATTGCTGCATTTTGGGGTGCGACATTTAAGGGTTCTATGTTTTTGGGCACAATCATTATTTTCATGAGCATTGTTGCTTACGTTGGTTTAGGGTTTATTTTAGGTACACAACTGGCTCGTCGTACTGAAGATGTTAACTCTCTAGTTGCTGCTTTTGGAGTCCCTTTGTTAATTTTAGGCGGAGCTTTTTTTCCTACTACTTTTTTACCTGAATCACTACTTGATATTGCCAAAATCAATCCTATTTATCACATGAATGAAGCACTTGTGGCAGTATCTTTCCAGGGGAACAACATAAAAGATATTACGTCTCATTTTCAGTTTTTATCAGGGTTCGCTTTCACAATGTTTCTGGGTGGTTGGTTATCTTATCGAAGAATGTTGATAATAGAAAGAAAACTTTAAAATTCCTCGCCCACAAGGGGCGAGGAATTTGGTAATAGGTAATGGGAAATAAAACTAACAATTATCAATCACTCGTGCTCTATATTTATCTCCACCATCAAACTGGATTTTTGCAATAAGTTGATGATTTGGTGCGGTTAAATGTAAGTTCAGCTAAATAATATAAAAAATATGCTGCATATAGAAAATCTGAATAAGTCTTTTGGTAATAGAAAAGTTCTTCAGAATTTAACACTGCACGTTGAGCCTGGAGAAGTTTATGGTTTACTGGGTGCAAATGGGGCGGGAAAAACTACAACAATAAATATTATTTGTAACTTGTTACAAGGTGATAGCGGTATAGTAAAAATTAATCATCAACCAGTTTCAGAAGCAACAAAAAAAATAATTGGTATTGCACCACAGGAAAATTTGTTATATAAAAGTTTATCTTGTGAAGAAAATATCAAGTTTTTTGCCAAAATTTACGGTTTGGATCGGATAAAACGACGGCAGCGGATCAAAGCTACCCTAGAGGCTGTAAATTTATTAGATAGGGCTAAATGTCCAGTAGAAACACTGAGCGGTGGGATGCAACGGCGGTTGAATATAGCGGTTGCTTTGGTACATCAGCCGAAATTAGTGATTTTGGATGAACCGACTACAGGCTTGGACATTGAGGCACGATATGAAATTTGGGAGTTGATCAAACAACTGAAAAATCAGGGAATTACAATTTTACTAACTACTCACTTATTAGATGAAGCAGAGCGTTTGTGTAGCAGAATTGGTATTTTAAAAAATGGTCGAATTCTCGCTGAAGGTAGTATAGAAGAATTGCGTACTTGCATTCCGGCCAAAGAAATTATCGTGGTGCAGACTCAAGAAGAGGAAAAAGCGATCGCACTAGCTATTGAATATGGTTTTACACCTCGGCGTTATGGTAATGATTTGGCTTTTTGGTTAACGGAACACTTAGAATTAAAGGATATTATCGCACGCTTTGATGGCATTGCCATTGATTCAATTTCACGGCAACCTGTTAGGTTAGAGCATATTTATCTAGAGTTGACACAAAAATGTTAGTGGTTAGTGGTTAGTGGTTGTTATAAACTACTAACTACTAACTACCTACTAACTACTAACTACTAACTACTAGCCAACACACAACAATTCTGTTACTGGCTGTTAGAATCTTTTTCTGGAGTGTCTTGAGAAAAGTGCATGCGAATGGTTTTAGCCTGTTTGCTATCAGCAGCAATAGCAGTCATCACATAGTTAATCAAATTTTCTGTAAAGGGAATACGCAAATGGAAAGTACCATCAGGTTTGAGTTTAATAGAATGATTGCCAACGGTTACGGTTGAACCTGGTTCAGTTGCTCCGTGAATAATTAGCTCAGCATCAGCTACAAACCAGAAATCTTTATCGGGACGGTTGAAAACGCGAGCAATTTCTGAGCGTGCTATTAACAACCAATGACTATCTTCTGTGGTGTAGCCAATTTCTGCCATGTAGTTGCGATCGCCTGCTGGAATCGCTACATAGCGATCGTTTGTTGTCTCTTCGCATTCATACTGCTGCACAAGTACGGGAGTTTGATAACTCAGATCAATGTCGGTGACATCATACATTCGTAACGCAAATTGAGAACCACCTTGTTGTCGCAGCGCCTTCTTAGCAGCATCAGACACTTTCCAATAAACATAAGCCCATTTGGGAGTGCGTGGTAAAAGAACAATACTGTTCTCAGCATTTACATCTTTTGATTCAACAGCTGCTGTGGATGCTATGGATGCAGCTTCGTCTACATTATGAGCCTGCAAATGATTTGAGTTATTATTTTCTCCTATGCCATAAATGTCAGCCCACGATCCAATTGTTACTGAGTCTGCTGGTGGAGTTAGCTGTTCTGAAGGCTGAGAGATGTTTGCAGTATTATCTACTTCTGTAATATTAACAGTTGGTTCTGCTGCATCTGCTACCATATCTAATAAATCTTCGGAAATTTCAGGTAGTTCTGGAGCAGTTCCTGCATCATATATAACAGCAGGGATATCGTGTTGTTGTGCTGTTGGTGCTGGCTCTGGAGTTGTATCTTCCCAAACATCCGGTAGTGGAGGATATGAAGTATTGACAACTGTTACTGGCGCTTCCAAATCCAAAGCCTCTTCAGAAACAGTAGGCGATCGCTCGGAAACTGTATCTGTTTCAGGAATAGATGGTGTCTGTGGTGACGAAATTTCAGTCACGTCTTGTTGTTCATGGGAAGCAAAATCGGTGACTTCATCCACTGGCAGCACTTCTAAATCAGGTAGTTGAGGAGCTGTGTTTGTTTCATGAATAGATGGTGCTTGTGGTGGCGAAATTTCGGTTGCATCCTGTTGTGCAGAAGTCGAATCAGTAACTTCCACCACTGGGGGCAATTCTACATTTGGTAGTTGGAAAATTGTATCTTCCTCATGAATCGCTCGTGTTTGTGGTAGCGAAATTTCGGTTGCATCTTGTTGTGCAGAAGTCGAATCAGTAACTTCCACCACTGGTGGCAATTCTACATTTGGTAGTTGGAAAACAGTATCTTCCTCATGAATCGCTCGTGTTTGTGGTAGCGAAATTTCGGTTGCATCCTGTTGTGCAGAAGTCGAATCAGTAACTTCCACCACTGGTGGCAATTCTATATTTGGTGGTTGGAAAATTGTATCTTCCTCATGAACTGTTCGTGCCTGCGGTGGCTGAATTTCGGTTGCATCTTGTTGTGCAGAAGTCGAATCAGTAACTTCCACCACTGGTGGCAATTCTATATTTGGTGGTTGGAAAATTGTATCTTCCTCATGAACTGTTCGTGCCTGCGGTGGCTGAATTTCGGTTGCATCCTGTTGTGCAGAAGTCGAATCAGTAACTTCCACCACTGGTGGCAATTCTATATTTGGTGGTTGGAAAATTGTATCTTCCTCATGAATCGTTCGTGCCTGCGGTGGCTGAATTTCAGTAGCGTCTAGTTGTTCGGAAGCAAAAGCAATAACATCAGCTACTGGCATTTCTGCATCAGATTCAACTGCCGAAACACTGCGTTGTTTGGGGATCTCAGTTGTTTCCTCTCTCAACGAATCTTCTGGTTTGGATGCTATTTGAGGAGTATTTGGTTGTTGTACTGTTGGTGTTTGTTCTTGGGCTATATCTGCCCAAAAATCCATAGTTAATAAATCAGAAGTTGCCATCTCAGCTGTCGGTGCTTTCATTTGGGCAACATCGCTGAGTGGTGTTGCTGAACTTTTGTCAGACAACTGCTCACTTGTGATTTGGGTGGTTTCTTGCACTCCTGGTTGCACATTAGATGAGGCTTGATTAATTTCTGACAGTGGAGGATATGAAGTTTTGACAACTGCCACCGGTGCTTCTAAATCTACTCCATTGGCATCATCAAATGGCGATCGCACTTGAGATGGAGAATTTAGTTCAGATACCGCTGGTTGTACGTTTTTGGTTTCATCTGTAGCTACGGTTTCTGGGTTTTTCTCTGACCATTTTGATACTAGTGTACCTCCCGTTGCTAGAGCGGCAGCACCGCTTCCTATGCTAGCAGCGACGGTGGGAGTAAGATTTGCAGCTAAATTCTGACTGGGTAGGGTGTTATTTACCTCTGGTGTCAGATCGGATGTTGTCTGAGTGGTTGCACCGATATTAGGAATCTCCGGTGATGCCGTTTCTGGTGATGGGAGAGTCGGATCTGATTCCGGTGCTGCCTTTGTTTCCCCTTTTTGAGGTGGGCGTTTTCTTCGCAATAACCATAATAATGAGCCACATGCAGCCAAAATAGCAAAGAAAAACACCAACCACCCAACTTTTTGAGATTGGGCAGTTTGATTGTTACCAGCAGGAGCCGCTAAGGTGGAGTTATCAGAAGCAGTATTTGCTTGGCTGGTTGTAGCGTCGCTTTCACTTGACAAAAATGGCGAGACACTAGCATTAGGTGAGGCAGTAGCATTGCTGTCCGTAGCAATCTGCGATTCTCCTCCCTTTACCGCAGTTGCGATCGCTTCCGCCTCAGCACTTCTTGCTTCCTCCATAGCCTGCTGTCCGGGTGAGTTAGTCGCAAAGCCCAGAAAACTAGCCACTGCTGGACTGGGATTTTTCTTGTAAACGTATACTAAAGGCTGAGAGAAGGGATATTTAGGATCGTCTGGTAAGGTTTGATGTACCTTGAGAACTCGCACACCTTCGAGTTTCGATATCTGACTGGCTAAAACGTAGCCAATACCATCCTTGCCTAGTTGTTTGACAACTTCGGCGGTGCTGTCTTCGATCAGTTGAGTAGCAGTTGAGCCTGTGGCAAACTTCACATTCTCGAAAGCTGGGTAGCTGCGAAAAGAATCTCGAATGTCGCTGGTTGGTGGGCGATCGATCACCCGAATCTTACCCGCAGTTCCACCTACTTGCGACCAATCTGTAATTTCGCCCCGGAAAATCCGGGCAAATTGTCGATTAGTCAAGTTCCCCTTGAAGGGATTATCTTCACTAACTATAATTGCAATCTTTTCTCGCCGCAAACGCACTTGTTCCAAACCTTGTGCTTTTTCCTCCGGCGTCAGACCGCGACCAATTGCTGCTATGTCAATTTTTCCTTCTTGCAAGGCTTGCAGTGCTGTATATTGACCGTTGGCGGCAACTTCCACTGTAGTACCGGAGAACTGTTGCTCGAATCGCTGTTTCAGGGTTTGGTTAATCGTACTCATGGTACTTGAACCATCGATCCGCACAGTAGTGCCACTCGACACTGTTTGCGGTAGTGGAAAAGTTGGAACCTCGGTAGATTGCGCCAGTGCCGAGTCTGACTCCACAAGAGTGGCTGCCATTGGGGTTGTTGCTAATGTCAGCAATAATGCCAGACCGACTATCGAATTATCTTTTTTTTCTTTTTGCCACATATGCCCTCTTATTAAGCTAGAGGAATTTGGGTAGAGTAAACAGAAAATAAATCTGTCCCGATCGCTATTTGTTTTCTGGAGGAAACGCGCTAATTATACATCTGTGTTATCTTTTTCTTAAGTTGGGGCAAGCACTAGTGTTTATTTATACTTAAGTATCTTAGCTTGTTTGGCTCGCGTTAATCTCATTTGATATTGTTTAAAGTATGTAATATTACAATCTTTATTATTTTTTCAGCTATTTTGACCCTATTTTTTTCAGAAGTTAAGCAACAATTTTAACGAACTAACTTGAGAAGTAGGTATTGACATCATTAAAGATATTTCAATCCTTATCTTCAGAAGATAATCATAATTTATATATAAATTCCTAGAGTTGATCTACTGAGATTGGTTTCTGCTCAGGGTGTAATATCGTGTCCGGTGAAAGACTTATCATTAAGGCCGCAGAGGGGCAGGGTGCAGGGGGAAAGAGGATTTTGCGATTTTTGCACAGATGGAGGAATTATAACTAATTAGGCGGACATGATATAAATCAAACAATTTATCTAAATTTTCACTAAAAATTTAGATATTAAATGTATTATTCGCTTGTTTAATATACAAAATAAATCGTAACAAAATTAAATTATTTTTTAATGTTGCGCAGGTTAAGACCGTTGTGGCGACTGCCGTCTTTCTGCTTAAGATAACAATGACAATTAGGTTTTTCAATTACTGATGCAACTAAGACATTTAAGGTAGTAGCTGCTAACAAACCACCTCCCAAAGTCCCTTGTATAACAATCCAAGCAACGTTTTTTTGCATGAGTTGTCGCTTGGCAGCGGGAGCATGGCTAAAGCCAATGGGCATGCCAATTACTAGTGCAGGTTGAATGCGCTGTTGTTCAATAGCTTCGCAAATCGATAGTAGTATCGAAGGTGCATAACCAACTACGAAAATGCAATCTTTTGTTACTTTCTGCAATCTTTCCTGCCATTGCCGATCTTGCCAAAAGGCCTGTTCTGCTTCTGCGGGAGTGGTAACGTGGGGATTGTCAATTAAAGTTTCTAGGTGACATCCTAAGTGAACTAATCGTGTTTGGTCTAAAGCAGCTGCAACTGTGGGAATATCTGCAATCACCTGACATCCCGATTTAAGGGCTTGACGACTAGTGGCGATCGCCTCTGAACTGAACCTGACAAACGACGCTAAACTCACATCTCCACAAGCTAGCACTAATTGAGAAATCAAGTCTCGTTCAATTGCAGAATGCTTCGACAGATCGGGTAGCAAGCATTGTAGCGATTCGTGAAAATCTTCTGGATGAGCGTGAATTTGAGCATCCAAACCACTCCAGAGTTTTTCCAACTCCCCCAATCCAGCCTTAGTTTCTACTTCTATTAACTTGAGTTGGGCTAGCACTTCAGCTTGCATGATTTGACAATCGCGATCGCGTCCTAGTAAACCTTCTAATGCAGATGCAGTTTGCCGCAATTGGGAGATTTGCTGCATCACAGTCTGGTATTGCTGCTGAAGTTGTGCCATCAAACTGGCAGTTGTATCTGTTTCTGGTTCAACTTCGAGAATTTGGCGAATATGGTTAAGCTGGAAACCTTGCTGCTTGAGCGCTACAATGCGTTGCAATCGAATCACATCTTTTTCAGTGTAAAGGCGATAGTTGCTGCGCGATCGCATTGGTTGGGGTAGTAATCCTAATTGATGGTAATGTCGCACCATCCGTGGTGTAATACCGTCCCCGACTGCTTCGGTAAGTTCTTTAATAGTTAAGCAATCAGTTTTCATATCAACCCCAACCACCAACAACCAACAACCAACAACCACCAACCATCAACCATCAACAACACTAATTGTTGCAGAGACGGCGATCGCGATTCTGATGGGTGTTATTCTTCAGATAATCATCAAGGCGATCGCAAGCTCGATTCATCAACTCGTCAAAAGATTCAATCTGCCACACCTTAACAGTACCGTCATTGCCGCCGGTAGCTAGTAACTTGTCATCCTGACTCAAAGCGACGCTGTTTACCGATGATTCATCCGTTTCCCATGCTGCTAAAGGCAGCTGGTCTTCTGTTTTTACATCCCACAACTGCACATTGCCGTTATTTGTACCGCTGACAATCCTCTTGCCATCACGACTAAATACTAATGACATTACTCTTGGCCCATATAGTTGAAATAGTCTAATAGTTTCGCCCTGCAAGTTCCACAAGCGAACAGTGCCATCTTCTCCGCCACTGGCTATTTGCTTACCATCTGGGCTAAATACCGAACTATGAACAGGCCCTAAATGCTCCTCAAATTTCCTTTGCTGCTGACCCTGCAAGTCCCAAACAAAAACAGTACTATTTTGTCCAGCACTAACGATTAGTTGACCATCCGGGCTAAAACTGACGCTGTTAACTCCTTGTTGCTGTGCTTTCCAAACCAAGGGCTGTTGTTGAGAGTCGTGCTGATTTTGCGTCTTCCATAGGCGGATAGTATCATCATTTCCTGCACTAATCAATTTTTGACCATCTGGACTGAAACTGACACTGTTGACCAAGCCTTGATGCCCTCTCAATTCTGCCAACAGCTGACCCTGCAAATTCCATAGGCGAATAATGCCATCTTTGCCAGCAGCTGCCCATCGCTGACCATCTGGGCTAAAACTAACACCCTTAAACGAGCCTCGATTTGCTGTTGAGCTTGTTAACTGCCGATTTTGCAAATTCAAGAGGAAAGTACCATCATTACCAGCGCTGACAATTTGGCGACTATCGGGGCTAAAGCTGACACTATTGACAGGCTGTTGATGGCCTGTTGACTGTGCAAATTGTTGACCCCGTAGATTCCAAAGTCTAACAGTCAGGTCATCTGCGGCGCTAGCTAGTACCTGACCATCTCGTCTAAAACTAAGGCTTCTGACCGGGCCTTGATGTCCTACAAATCTCTCAAACTCCTTACCCTGTAAATTCCAGAAACGGACAGTACCATCACCTCCTGCGGTAGCTAATTGCTGACCATCTGGGGTAAACGCCACACCCCAAGGTTTAATTTGTTGCGTTTTCCATTCTTTCAATTGCCGACCTTGCAAGTTCCACAGGCGGGCAGTATCATCCTCTCCGCCGCTAGCCAGTCGCTGACCATCCGGGCTAAAACTGACACCGGTGATTGGTTTTTGATGCCCTTTCAATTCCTTTACTTGCTGAGTTTGCAAGTTCCACACGCGGACAATTTGATCATCTCCACCGCTAGCTATTAGCTGACTATCCGGGCTAAAACTAACGCTTTTGATCGAACCTTTATGTCCCTGCAATTGTGTCATCAATTGACCTCGCATATTCCATATGCGAACAATGCTGTCATCTCCAGCACTAGCCATCAGCAAATTATTAGGGCTAAAACTAACGCTTCTAACCGAACCTTGATGCCCCTTCAATTCTGCCAATAGTTGACCCTGCATATTCCACACGCGGACAATGCTGTCATCCCCAGCGCTAGCCAATAGCTGACCATCTGGACTAAAAACAATGCTTCTAACAGAGTCGGTATGACCCTGCAATTTTGTCATCACCTGACCCTGCATATTCCACACACGAACAATACTGTCATCTCCACTGGTAGCTAATTGTTTACCATCCGGACTAAAACTGACGCTTCTGAGTGGGCGTTCATACATTTCTTGGCGGTTACTTTCTCTGACTGTGTAAACCGCTTTTTGCAGTGTTCCTCTCACTTGCTCCCGTAGCTTCTGTTCTGTGGGAAATAACCACAAAAGAGGGTGCTGAAAAATTTTTCCTGCGTGTAAAATTTCTAGCATTCCATCTAACGTTTGGTTCTGATTCAAACTTACTTCAGCGGTTTTTCTAGATGTACGGATTTGACCTATTAGCGTACCTCTCAGACCAAACAGAGTCAAAGTAGTCAACACAATTGATACAGTTGTAACACCGATCGCAGTGCTCCAACGCAGATGAATATTCCTTTGTTTTTGCATCACGCTTTGCTGCACAAACTCAGCTTCTAACTGGTTAAACCAGCGATCGCCAGACTTGAGTTGCTCATGCAATACTTCGAGATAGGGATTAGCATTCCAAAGAAACTGCCGTGGTTTCTCTTTGGATTGCTCTTGGCGATCTGATGTACGTCGTCGCGATCGCACAAACGTAGTATTTATTTTGTTACACAAGTTTTCGGCAAAGTAAAAACTGCGATCGAGCAACTTTAAAATAGGTTCGGCTTTTGTTTGAAAATCTGTTGGCTGTTTTTGGGATTTGATATTTTTCCATTCTTGGGCTGCTGGGGTCAGCCGCCTTTGTAAAATTAAATTTTCCTCTGCATCTTGTTTCCACGCCAGCAGCTTTTGCCATCCTCGTACTAAAGCATCATGGGCAGGTTCTACATATGGGTTCCCTTCTGTGTCTTGTCCTTCCACAAGTAAGCGCGCTGTTGAGAACCGCCTAATTACCTTCTTTACCCTTGCGTTTTCTGGTTCTGGGTACTCTAATTCCGATAACGGTACTCGTCTGCGTGCCAACTCACCCCCGCCTACTGCTACCATTCGTAACATCACATGGCGGATAGTCTGCTCGTAGGCTCGATCCTGTTTGACTAACTCCTCATATTCACTATCAGCTCTTTGGGTGAGACTCCGCATCACTCCACCCAATTCTCGGTAATCTGCTTCGGCGATCGCTCGGTCAATTGTTTCACCGTATTGTTGAGCGATTCTTTGCCGTTTTAAATACTTGAGATAAAGCTCACTCAGTGTAAAAGATAATAGAGGCAGCGTACCAGGCATATCTGCTACTTCATCAATCAGGCGATCGACCAAAGGATAATTGGGATCGTCTGATTGAAAATACATCACTTTGGCAGATGCAGGTTCTTCAATTGCTTGACGCAATTCCCCTCGTGTCATCGCTGGCACAATAAATCGAGCTGCTGCCCAATGTCGTTCTAAGGCAGTATTTCTAAATTGGGGTTCAAAGTCACTTCGTAGTGTCAGCACTAAGCGTAACTGCTCTGGATATTCGTTTACAGCTTTCGCTAAAAAGTTGATAAAGTTTTCCTGCTCTTGTTCATCCCGACAAAGAGTGATCAGTTCTTCAAATTGATCAACTATTAGTAGTAAATTTGACTGCGGGTTCAATTCCATCCAAGTTGCCAGATTGGTAGAAAGAGTTTCTAATTTTTCAATGGAAGGCAAGCTGGTAATAGAATAAACAGGTGAGTTTTCCTGTGTCAGTGTATTATTTAAAGCCCGTAATGGAGACTCTCCCGGACGCATTGGAGCTAGGATACGCCATTGCTGCCTTGCTCCCTCCCCGTCAACAGGGGTGGGGTTCTGCATCCTTTTAATGTAAGGAATCAATCCCGCCTTAACTAAGCTAGATTTACCCGTACCCGAAGCCCCCAGCACCACTGTCAATGGTTGCCCCAAAATGTATTGATACAGTTGTTCGGTCAAAGCTTGCCTGCCGAAGAATAGGTGACTGTGTCTTTCATCAAACGATTGCAAGCCACGATAGGGATTTTGAGATTCATCTAGGGGTGGCGCTGGGGGTAAGTTGAGTGGATGCCCAGGAGCGAGAAAAATATACTCGCCTTTATCGTGTTTTTTCAGAGGCCAGATACCGGGGGTTTGCCGTTGGCGGTATCCTTCTGTTCCTGGTTCAACTGCGTCGCGCAAATATAAGTACAATTCAGTAGCAGTAATTACCCCATCTCCTGATGATTTACCATTAGCAGCAGGAGGATAGGCATCAGCTTTACCTTCTAGCGCTTCCAGTAAAGCTGCGGCAAAAGGGGAATGGTCGCCGATTTGACCGCGTTCGGTGTTGAGCACGAAGGCATCTAAGGCTTTTTGATCGTAAGCAGCAGAGGTAATGACTTGCCAGGCTGGATCGGTAATAAAGCGATCGTACCTTTCTTTGTGAATGACTTTTGGTGCAGGTAACAAGTCTCTGGTACTTGACCAACGAAAGGCACCAGCAAAGCAGCAATCAAGGATTCCCAAGAAATGACGACAAGGCAAATTACTTAAGCACTCCTGCAACTGGGTCATCGGTAGGTAAGTTTTGGTGTCTCCCAGCTTGGCATCTTGGGGAATTAAATAACCTTGCGGGCCATCATCACCATTGAGGGCTATTCCATGTCCAGCAAAGTAAAACAGCAGACGGTCATCTGCTTTAATTTGTTGTGGTAGAGTTTGTTCGAGGAATTTTTTCAGATTACTAAGGGTGGCGATCTCATCCAAGCACACCCACACTTGGTAGCCATGCTTTGTACGCAGAATTTCTACTAGCTTTTTGGCATCGTTAACCGCGTTTTGCAGAGAGGAAATGCCATTACCATAATTGTTAATCCCAATCACAAATGCCAGATTGCGCGAGAACTCAGACATAGCACCCCAGTTTCTTCTTTGTTCACGTGACGTGTTGTTCAGGTCAGCTATTATTCAGTTTGAGCTGTCTGCTTACCTAATAAAATAGGTGAAACCACACGCAAGTTATGCAGTTTCCTAAAAGAGACTATTAGCGATCGCCCTTCCCTGTTAAATATTTGACAAATAGCTTTTTTATGGTTTTGGAATCAACTGGCTAGTTTTGTTAGTGCGATCGCCTGGTTGTATGTCATACCATTTTGGATTTTAGATTTTGGATTGGGAATTACTGTCTCTGTCCGGGTTCTGTCATACTAAGTAGCAGTCAAAGATAGTACTTCCCTCACCCCGCCCTCTCCCAATTTGGGAGAGGGGAAGGAGAGAGGGCACGAATTGCTATGTTAATTAGCTACAAGCAAGCTAGTGAAAACTCTGATATAAAAAATTGATTGACCTTTTTACAAGTAATCGAATTTTAGATCGATATCTCAATCCTGGTTGTAATTGTTATGAAAGTGCATCATTCTTAAATTGCATCACACAAGATGTAAGTATTAAGGATGTAGACTATAGCCTGAAGCAGAAAAATTGCAAAGGTAAATAAATGCTCTGGCTGATTCTTGCAGTAATTGTTTTGGGGACTTTAATTGCAGTAGCGATCGCTTACGATTGGTACACGAATCAAGCAATTCGACGGGCTGAAGCTGAATTTCCCCCTCAAGGAAACTTTGTGAAAGTTGCTGGAGTGAAGTTGCACTATATTTGCAAAGGTTCCGGTCAAGCCGTTATTTTGCTGCATGATAACCCTGGCTTTTTGCAAGATTATTTACCAGAAACATTCAACTGCATTGCTCAAGAATATTGTGCCTATGCTTTTGATCGTCCCGGACATGGTTATAGCACTCGCCCTAATCAACAAGCAACGCCGTTAGTGCAAGCTCAACTGTTACGTGGTGCGTTGCAAAAACTCGGTATTGAGAAACCGATATTAGTTGGACATTGTTGGAGTAGCGCTATCGTGCTAGCCTATGCACTGCGCTACCCCGATGAAATCTCTGGGATTGTGCTTATTTCTGCCATAGCCTACAAAGTTACTCGGGCACTTTTGCCGCTAGCCAAGTTTGCACAGTTCCCACTACTAGGAATGTTGCTCAAATTTATACCCCCGATCCCGATCGGACGTATTTTCCGCAAACGTCTGCGTGAAGCGTTTTCACCAACACCCTTACCAAGGGAGTATGCTAAAGCAGCACAAGCACTGTGGGCAAGACCGATTCAAATTCAAGCCATGCTGCAAGACAACAGTAGTTTGCAATCAACATTAAATATTATGAAAAAACATTATGGCGAGATTAACATCCCTGTTGTGATAGTTATAGGTGATGCTGATAATTTTATCTCTCCCAAAATCAACGCCTATCGATTGCACTCTCATATCCCTCACTCCCAGCTATGTGTTCTACCCAAAACAGGCCATGCAATTCCACAAACGCAGCCAGAAGCAATTTTGAAAGCTATCAATCTTATTGGGAAATAAGCGATCGCACTGAAATTTTCTGGTCTTTGCGGTGATTTTTCGCTCACCAACTTCAGCAAATTTCACAGCGAGTACTCTTGACAAAATCCTTACCTGATTGAATAAAACAGCCTTGCTTTTTTAGGGGGGTTGGGGGGATCTACATATTGCGATCTAACGACAGCTTGTTGTGATCTAAGGACAACTTGTTGTGATCTAACGACAGCTTGTTGTGGAATTGCGATCGCTTTTTTCTAGAGAACTGCGATCGCATGTGTTCACCTAGATAACGCTTCCCAAACAGAGGTGCGATTGCTCAATTTTATTCTGAGCTTATTGAGTGCGATCGCCCTTCTCCAAGAAATTTAACCCAAATCCTCTCCCTGAACCCCTACGCGTTGCTGGCGATCGCCTCTCATCTTTCATGGAAGCCTATTTAACACAGCGTGGCAAGCGGCATTTATTCACCGATGTGGAATATTTTGACGCTTGTCGCCGTCTTTCCCTCATGGTAGGACAACGAAATATTACCGTGTTCATGGTAGTATAGTATGAGTATGGCTGTGAACAGTACGATACAGCCATCAACCGTCGCATACAGTGGGAGGCGACTGCAACGGCTCTGGTCGTGGAGTCGCCAGCCGGCAGTTCTGCCGCGACACCTGGAGGGATCTCATGGCAAGCAATAATCGCAGCGATAAGGCGGAGACAGGCATGGTTCCGGAAGTCGCGAACCCCGGGATCGTGCGGCCTCCTTTGGTATACCTGGGCGCGATCGCCCTGGGTCTGTTGCTGCATTTCGCATGGCCAGTTCGGCTCGTGCCTCGTGCCGTGAGCGTGCCACTCGGGGGCACTGTAGTGCTTGTCGCCGTCGCTCTGTTCCTCTACGCTGTTCGCACGTTTTGGATCGCTGGCACGCCCGTGCGGGGCAATCGTCCCACCACCACGATCGTGCGCACGGGGCCCTATCGTTGCAGCCGCAATCCCATGTATCTGTCTTTCTCGCTGCTCCAGATCGGAGTCGCATGCTGGGTCAACAGTCTCTGGCTACTCGTCACCCTCATGCCAGCGGTGGCGCTGATGTCGTTCGTGGTCATCCCGCGAGAGGAGCAATACCTGGAGACCCGCTTCCCGTCGGACTACTTGCCCTATAAGGCTTCTGTGCGTCGCTGGCTGTAAGCAGCCGCCGAACAAGGGCATGGAGCTGACTGCCTCCAGCGTCCGCTCCTGCGTCGCTCCCGCTTCCGGCAGCAGCTCATCTCAGCCGTCAGTTTTGAGGTCATCGTGCCAAAACGGGAAAATTGTACGCTAAAGAATCAAAGCGATTGCCCAAATCCTTACTAGACAAGAGTTTGGACTAACTAAAAGGGAATTTTTTTCATCCGCAGAGGGCGTAAATTATCAAGGCTACTCACCGACTTCAAATTCCAAATATAATCACCAGTCAAAAATTTAGGGTGGGCAATGCCCACCCTCTCGATTAAGATTCCATCACTTCTGCTGTCTTCTTCCTATCCAACTTGAGAATTAACACTCCCAAGGGTGGCAAACACAAATCTAGTGAATAGGAACGGTTGTGCATTGACCAATTATCCGTCCATTTACCGCCTAGATTACCCATATTGCTGCCACCATACTGACGCGCATCACTATTAAACAACTCGGTATAAAATCCTGGTTCCGGCACACCGATGCGGTAGTGGGAATGGGGTTGGGGTGTGAAGTTGCAAACGATGATAACGAAATCTTCAGAGTCTTTGTCTCTGCGGATGAAGGAAACTACGCTATGGCGATTGTCACTACAATCAATCCACTCAAAGCCCTCCTGAGCAAAATCGAGAGTGTATAAAGCAGGTTCATTGCGATAGAGATGGTTTAGATCCTTGAAAAATTCTTTGAGTTGTTGGTGCGGCTCATGCTGTAACAAATGCCATTCTAAATCGCCCCAAACATTCCACTCACTCCACTGCCCAAACTCCATGCTCATAAACATGGTTTTCTTGCCTGGGTGAGCAAACATATAACTAAACAAACAACGCACGTTAGCGAACTTCTGCCATCTATCCCCTGGCATTTTGCCGATGATATTGCTCTTGCCATGCACGACTTCATCGTGAGAAAGTGCCAACATGAAGTTTTCGCTGTGGTGATACCACATGCTAAAGGTGACGTTGTTTTGGTGGAACTGACGGAACCAAGGATCCATGCTGAAATAATCGAGCATGTCGTGCATCCAGCCCATATTCCACTTTAAGTTAAAGCCCAATCCGCCAGTGTAGGTAGGCCAGGAAACCATTGGCCATGACGTAGATTCTTCGGCAATGGAGACAATGCCAGGAAAATAACTAAAAATAATGTGATTTACCTGACGCAAGAAATCAGCTGCTTCTAGGTTTTCTCTACCACCGTACTGGTTAGGCAGCCATTCGCCTTCTTTGCGGCAATAATCGAGATAGAGCATCGAGGCAACAGCATCGACGCGAATGCCGTCAATGTGGTACTTGTCAAACCAGAACAGGGCATTGGCAACTAAGAAATTGCGGACTTCGTTGCGTGAGTAGTTGAATACTAAAGTACCCCATTCTTTATGTTCGCCTTTGCGGGGATCGGCATGTTCGTAAAGGTGAGTGCCATCGAAGAAAGCTAAACCATGACCATCTTTGGGGAAGTGACCGGGAACCCAATCCACAATTACGCCAATTCCGTTTTTATGGCATTGGTCAACAAAATACATGAAATCTTCAGGTCTGCCATAACGGGAAGTAGGGGCGTAGTACCCGGTGACTTGATAACCCCAGGAACCATCAAAGGGATGTTCGGCGATGGGCAATAATTCAATGTGAGTGTATCCCAAATCTTTAACATAAGGGATCAGTCGGTCTGCCAATTCCCGGTAGGTGAGGAAGCGTGCGCCGGGATTGAGTTCAGAAACAGGAACTACAGGTTCAATTTCCCCATTAGGGAGTTTGGGTGGTTCGGCACTAGAGGCGTGTAACCAAGAGCCTAAATGTACTTCGTAAACTGAAACAGGCTGAGTTAGGGGATCGGTGTGACGCCGCACTTCCATCCAGTCTTGGTCGTTCCACTGATAGTTATCTAAATCAGTGACAATCGATGCTGTTTTGGGACGGGGTTCTTGTTGGAAACCGTAGGGATCGGATTTTTCGTATATGTGGCCTTCTATATTTTTTATTTCGTATTTGTAATGTTCTCCTACCCCAAGTTCGGGAATAAACAATTCCCAAACTCCAGTTTGACCTTTACGCATTTGGTGTTTGCGTCCATCCCACTGGTTGAAATCGCCTATGATGGAGACATTGCGGGCATTGGGTGCCCAAACAGCAAAATACACGCCTTTGACGCCGTCTACTTCGGTGAGGTGCGCTCCCAGTTTTTCGTAAATCCGGTGGTGATTACCTTCAGCAAACAGGTGCAGATCAAAGTCGGTCAGGCGGGGCGAACGGAAAGCATAAGGATCGTAGATGACTCGCTCGTGTTCCCCTTCTTTAATTCTTAACTGGTAGTTTGCTAATTCTTTTGTTTCAATCGCGCATTCAAAAAAGTGGGGATGATGCGCGGTTTGCATTGGGTATTCTTTCCTTTCCTCTGGAAGGATAACCCACGCTGCACTGGCATTGGGTAGGTACGCTCGCACAGCCCAGACGGTTTTGGTGCCATTTTCTTCTATGAGATGGGAACCCAGTACTTCAAACGGATCTTGATGCTGATTCCAAACAATGCGGTTTACCTGTTCAGGGGCGATCGTGGTCATAGACATGCAGCTACCTACGTTAATTGAATAAAGTGGCTAAGTAAATTCGCTTTTTTAAGTTCTATATATATTCTTTACATTTATTTGCAAATTTTGTCTCGGTGGTCATCCTACTTAGGGAAGTTGAGGAAGTGGGGGAGTGGGAGAGTGGGGGCTAGGGGTCCCCTCTGGGGTTGGGGGCTGTGGGAGAGTGGGGGAGTGGGAAAATAACTAATGACTAATGACTAATGACTAATGACTAATGACTAAATTAATGTATCCAAAAATGGGAAAAGCTGAAGTAACGCTTTACGCAGGTTCAGTAAAAAGATATTTTGCCGTATCTTAGGACTCAGTTTTGGTGGTGGACCTTGTTGCAATTGGGCTTGCAGTTGTGCATATTCTGCGGCTGTTAGGGGTCTGCCATCAAGAGGCGATCGCGCCGCTGTGATAATTTCTGTCCGTAAGATTTCTTCTGGTGTATCTTCTGGCGGCGGTAATGCGATCGCCACCGTTCCCCAATAACTAACGATCCCCAACCCAATGCTAGTAATAGCTGTCAAAACAGTAAATTTTATCGCTTTCATTCTAATTCTTTATTATTTTTTTATTTTTTATTGTTGATTTTAATCAATTACTTTTATGACAGCGCATAAATAATATCATGTCCATCTAATTGGCGATCGCACTGAGATGGAGTGGGGGCTGTGGGAGAGTGGGGGCTAGGGGCCCCCTCTGGGGTTGGGGGCTGTGGGGGAGTGGGGGAGTGGGGAATGGGGAATAGGGCATTGGGAATGGTAAAAAATTCAATGACTAATGACCAACTACTAACCACTAACTACTAACCAATAACTCCTGACTCTTGAATTCTTTGAAGAAACGATCGCAAAAAAGAATCGGTGCAGCCAATCCGCACCGATTCAGAGGATTTGATCAAATTTAAACTTGACATTTTTCCTCATGCCAATGCCGAAGCTTGCGGTTTGGCAAAAATCATCCTTCCAGCAGTAGTTTGCAAAGCACTGGTAACGACTACCCGCAATTCACCACCCACATAACTACTACCTTCCTCAACAACAACCATTGTGCCGTCGTCTAAATAGCCAATTCCCTGACTGGGTTCTTTACCTTCTTTGAGAATCTTCAGGTCAATGTTATCGCCTGGTAAGTAGGTGGGACGTACAGCGTTTACTAAATCGTTAACATTCAGAACAGGCACTTTCTGAACGCTAGCAACTTTGGATAGGTTGTAGTCATTGGTTAGTAGTGTGCCGTTGATTTCTTGGGCAAACCGTACTAACTTCGCATCTACGGTAGTGATATCGTCGTAGTCCACTGGGTTGATCAAAATGCGATCGGGGTACATTGTTTTGATCCGGTTGAGAATCTCTAGTCCGCGTCTTCCCCGCACCCGCTTTTGGTCTTTGCTGGCATCTGCAACCTGTTGCAATTCTTGCAAAACAAATTGCGGTACCAGAAGCTGTCCTTCTAAAAAGCCAGTTTCTAGTAGTGTTTCGATGCGACCATCGATAATACAACTAGTGTCTAAAACTTTTGTGCTAGCTGGTTTAAGTGTTCCTTCTACTACCATTGTTTCCACGGTGTTGGGATTAATTAAACGCAACAATCCGCGTCCGTGGGTGTCTGCTAGATTCATGCCGGTGTATGCCAGCACAATGCTACCAACAACTGCTACCAGTGGTTTGATAAAGCTAAAGTCAACAGGAATTGGCAGCAAGAACACTGGTGCTAACATCAAGTTAGCCACCAGCAACCCGATTACTAAACCGATCGCCCGAGTCAAGATGACTTCAAAGGGCATTTCCCGGACTTGCGCCTCTAGACGCCGATATTCGGTCTGGAATCTCAGTCCGACTGCGCCCCCAATAATAGCAGCAAAAGCGGCAACAACTAAGCGCAAAGCCTCTAAGTTCGTCACCCGATCTAGTGCCCCACTTGGTAGCAAATCGATACTGTAGAACCCTACACCTGCTGCTGCGAATATGAATGAGAAAATGATAATTGCATCAAGCATGGTTGTATTGCTTTCCTACAACTGTGTTAGCTGATAAGTCTAGTATTTTTAAACTTATCGCTAAGATAGATTTACAATATTTAAGCTCATCCTAAAGGCTGAGACAGATAACATCTGCAATCATTATAACCAAAGATTTTTATGCTTTATTATTGCCATCTTTTTGTTGAAAAACGATAAAAATTTGTTAATAACGTATTAATATTCATGTTTTGTAATTCTTAGAATGATATTTTAATTGTTACTCAAAATGGTACAAAAATATATAGTTTCAATAATTCCCAGTGCTGCTTATATACATGTTCCCTTTTGCAGGCGTCGATGTTTTTACTGTGATTTTCCCATTGCGGTTTTGGGCGATCGCTTGCGCGGTGAAACATCTGGCACTGTCTCTAAATACGTAGAAATGCTATGTAAAGAAATTGCGATAGCGCTTGATTTTGGTCAGCCTTTGGAGACTATTTTTTTTGGTGGTGGTACTCCTTCTCTTCTATCTGTGCAGCAGTTACAACGTATATTGACAGCTTTAAAACAAAAATTTGATATTTCTCCTAGTGCAGAAATTTCTATGGAAATAGATCCAGGTACGTTCGATTTAGCACACATCCAAGGTTATCGCAGCGCCGGGATCAACCGTGTTAGTTTGGGTGTACAGGCGTTTCATGCAGATTTATTGCAAGTTTGTGGGCGATCGCACACCGTTGCTGATATTTTTGCAGCAGTAGGCTTAATTCATCAAGTCGGGGTTCCCGAATTCAGCATAGACTTAATATCGGGATTGCCGCATCAAACTTTAGACAGGTGGCAGGAGAATTTAGAAAAAGCAGTTGCGATCGCACCGACACATATATCTATATACGATCTAACTATCGAGCCTGGGACTGCCTTTGGTCGTTATTATAAACCTGGTGCTGCTCCTCTACCAACCGATGAAATGACGGTGCAAATGTACCGGATAGCACAGCAAATCTTAACTGGTGCAGGCTACGAGCATTATGAAATTTCCAACTATGCTAAACCCGGACACCAATGTCGGCATAATCGAGTTTATTGGGAAAATCACCCCTATTATGGCTTTGGCATGGGTGCAGCGAGTTATGTAGAAGGGAAGCGGTTTACTCGTCCGCGTAAAACAAAGGAATATTATCAATGGGTGGAAACTGGGTGTGTGATTGATTGTGAAGTGACATCACCAGATGAAATTTTGTTAGAAACCTTAATGTTGGGGTTGCGTTTGGCAGAAGGTGTGAGTTTGGGAGTGTTGGCAGAACAGTTTGGGGAAGAGAAGGTAGAAGAGATTAGGAAGTGTTGCGATTTGTACTTTGAGAAAGGCTGGATGGAAGTTGTGGGAGAAAGGTTGCGCTTAACCGATCCCGATGGGTTTTTGTTTTCTAATGTGGTTTTGGCAAAGTTGTTTGCTGAGTTGGGATCGAATTAGGGGTCAAGAGTGTTCAGTTCTGGTCGCACTGCCAGGTAACTACAGACTGGTTGTAGTTAAACTGCTTAGGTTGTCGGTAGAAGCAGTATTCGAGGTTATCTGTTCGAGTTCAAAATCAAGTTAAGCTGCCAAAGCGTATGTGAATGGTTTATAAAAGACTTGGAATTTAGGATGTTATGTAGAAAAATTCGGCTTTTTATCCCTTCATGGGTAGATATATGCAAACTTTCGACTTTTGATCCCATTGTGGGGAGATATACGAAAAATTGCTGGCTAATAAGTAGTTGGATTGCTTATATTTACTGTTAAAAGTACATTAATTGCACCAGTAAACACTGCATTAATCGTGAAAAGTTTGAACGTTTTATTTCTACACGTTAATGTGGGCTATCTGATTAAACTTTTTATTAGAAAATAGTAAGCAATCGTTCTTCAGTGTCAGCCTAGTAGCGTGACCGCCTTAAAATAGCGCATTATGATTTTCTTGTGGGGTAGGCATCTTGCCCGCCCAGAACAGGCAAGATGCCTACCCCACAATAGTTATATTTATGCATCAAATTAGCCAGGTCACGCCACTAGGTCAGCAGAAGCGCTCAGTTGTGCATTAAATCATCAATATGTAGAGGAAACAAGTGAACATTAGCGAGTTCATGCAGCAAAATCTTGCTGGTGCCAATGAGGGCGAAGGTTCTGCCATCTTGTCGCATACTCAGTTGTTTAGTGCACTGTACAACCTCATTGGAAATGAACGTGCCACAGAAGCCACAACCGCTACAGTTTTGTGGCAGATTATTGCTGCTTCACTTCCGTTTACCTACGAATTATGGAATCTGGGTATTGCTGATGTAGGAAATCTTTCTGGGCAAAATATTGTTGTGTCACATGGCAATGACTATGGAAGAACTCACTACAATCTGCTTATCTTGAGTCCACAATATCGAAAAGAGGCCCCAACCGAGCTTAGTTTAGATCAGTCTTACCGAGCTTTAGAAGATGGGTATCGCCGCTGGCGACAACAGCAGCTTGCCGAATTTAGTCAGTTCCGCAAGCGTGAAGCTGTGTCTCTAGAAGCAATCACAGAGCGAAGTCAAATCTTAAGCACTTCCTTAAAAGCGCTTAGCACTCAAGATCTAGAACAGATTGCGTACAGTCGGCCATTTAAGGCTTTAGTTGCTCGAATGCCAGTAGTGGTGCCTTCATTAACTATGAACGTACTGCAATCAATAATTCCCTCACCAGCCTGGGGTGTTGCTACAACAGCGTATAATTCCGCAATTTCCACAGTAGGCATTGCTAGCTATCATGACACGTATGGCTTCGGTGTGACAGCTTGTCTACACGGTGTTTTTGACCAGTTGAACGACCTTAATACCATCATGAACACTCAGGGCATTCAGGGCGTGCTTGGGAGAATAGTCTGGATCAACGGTCAGCAAGGAATTATCCGAGAAGCAGATTACATTACCGACAGTTGTTTCATTCAACTAAATAATTATTCGCTAGCAAACAGTTACTCAACACAAGGACCAATGAAATATGCCCCTCCTGTGGCTGCGCGAGTAGAATTTACCGGAATTGCTTCGGGCACTAAGAACACCTATGTTAAAGGACATGACATGAGTATTTTTAGCCTTTTGCCTGGCAGCCAGCCCAAGGTCTACACTGAACCAATCACTAGCCCCGGTGATTCAGGGGCTACATTGATTGACGAAAACGACTATGTTGTGGGGTTTAGCTTCAACCGCACAGGGTTAGGCGAGTATCCCGAATTCTCGTCTTGGATGTGGGCTCACGCGGTTTATAACGCGCTTGGGCTGGGCACGACCGTTTAGTCAACTAAGAGGCACACTATGGGATGGTGGAAACAGCTGTTCATTACACGGGCCAAAGATTGGATTTTTGAGGAACTTGAACCAACTCAGGTTCCTCCTGAAGAAGCATTTGATAAAGTGTCTATTCCTGAAGACAAAGCTTATTTTACTATCACTTTGCGTTCAATGCGCATTGTCAATGTTCGTAAGCTGACTACGAAATTCTACGGTATGGTTCACAGCTTTTCTACACTGCCGCATATGTCTGGTGAAGATGCTGCCTTTCACTTTGTGATCGCACCTACCGAACTAAGAAGGATCGACCCCCAGAATCTGGATCGCGTTGTCCAAGTCAATAAGCCTTTGCTCGGCCCGATTCCCTATCGTGGTGGGTGTCTAGGTTTTGAATTAGGGTTGTTCTCAGTAAAGGAGACCGATTTAGCTGCTCCCTTTATCGATGTGCTGGAAACGATTGCTTCTAAGGCGGGTGTTTCCTTCGTTAGCGCTGCTATCCCCTTCATAGAGCCTCTCAAAAAGGGCATCGATGCTCTTACAGGTGCCTCTGATGGTTCCATTCTGGAGATCGGAGTATCCGCAGGTATGACTCCCCCGAAAACAGGGTGGTATGTTGTGATGCGCGCTCAGAAAGGAACCGTTAATGTGAGCGATCTGCTAGTTACACAGCCCGATTATCGGTTGGTTAGCCGGACTACAGGGCAGCTAGTACAGAATTATCCCTACATGGTGTTTTGTATTAGCGCCAGCATACAACGTTCAGACTGGTTTAGGCTCCCTGATTTGCAAAAGCCCTATCAGAAGCTGAGGGAAGCCGTTGAGTCTCAGGATTACCAAGAGGCGCAGGATCTCCTCACAACATTTCGACGGATCGCTCTGTGGAGTCCCGATCTCATTACACAAGATGCTAGACGACTAGCAAACCTGATTAGCGAAAAGGTTCGAGAAGCCCTACAGCCCACATTGACATCAAGGGTACCTGAAGCCTTAAAGCCTACCCTCCCTGCTTTAGAAGACCTAAACCTATATGATATGACCTGACCCTCTAGTTACTGGTGCGATCGCCAATCGCTGTAGTAGCGCGTCGCATTGATTGCAAGTGCTAAGAGCGTGGTATAACTCTGGTTAAACCATTGCCATGAAAACAGCTAAGCTAATCGTCATTCATTTTTCCAGACTGATTCGCTTGTAGTAAGGGCTTCAGCCCTGATTTTATATGCTCATTAGCTTCTTTCAATTCCAGAGACTCTGTGTGACCGTGTTATGTTGCTAGTTGAAGACGGTCTTCGGGTAGTTCTGGCACTGTGAGCTTCATTACATATATCTGATTAACTCGAAAAAAAACATATTAAGGGTGTTAGCGTCTTCAAGAATTGATAAAGTACCTAGCAAAAACAAAATTGCGGTTTGTTGCCTTTAGACACCCGTAGGGTTTAATTTCACTTAATTAAGAGCCGTAAAATAAATTGCTGGCTGCGTAGAGACGTGCCGTGGCAAATCTCTACTGGCAAGATAGGAATTTCATCCTGTTGTGACGGATTTAAGAGCCTACCCCTAACTTTTAATTAAGAGCTAAGGTATAAATTCTGATGTAGGAGCTGAACGGAATCAGATTTAACATGAAGCGCAAACACTTAGTAGCCTTTCCTCAAACATCTTTTATCAATCTCACTCTCATTTCTAGTTTTATTGCACCTTACTCTGTTATTGCCGCAACACCCAGAACCCCTGACAAAACGGTAAACTGTGACATTCTTGTGGTTGGTGGCGGACTTTCTGGTGCTGCTACCGCCTACGAGGGGTTACTGGCAGGTAAAACAGTTTGCTTGACAGAAATTACTGACTGGTTAGGAGGACAAATTTCTTCTCAGGGAACTTCTGCACTTGATGAACGACCAACCCAGCGTGCCAAGTTATATTACTCTCGCGGTTACTTGGATTTGCGAAAGCGGATTGAACGCAAGTACGGCAAACTCAATCCTGGTGACTGTTGGGTAAGCGATTCCTGTTTTATGCCCCGCGATGGTCATGAAATTTTGAGTTCTATGCTCAAAGATGCGGCAAAACAGGGTAAGGGCAAACTGCAATGGTTTCCGAATACGGTAATTAAGGACTTAAATATTAGTGCGGATGGGAAAATAATTAATAATGCGATCGCCATCCAACATCGGCCAGCCCCCAACGCACCACCGTTAAACACGTTTCCCTTATCTCAAACCATTAAAGACACCTATACTTACCAAAACTCGTCTCGCTTTACCAAAACCATTATTCGCTTTGCTCCCAAGCGAGCAAAAAAAGGTAATGCTCCTAACTGGTATGTTATGGATACCACCGAAACCGGAGAAATTATCGGTCTTGCTGATGTCCCCTATCGCTTGGGCATAGACGCTCGTTCTTATTTAGAGCCTTCTTCCTCTAGTGCTACTAACGATCCCTATTGCACTCAAGGCTTTACTTACACATTTGCAATGGAGGCTACTCGCGAACCTAAGCAGCATACAATGCCCCCATTCTATCAACAGTATTCACCCTATTACAGCTATGAATTATCACGATTGGCAAGCTTTCCTTTAGTATTCACCTACCGCCGCATCAAGAGTCCCCGCCAAGGAGAAACAATGAAATTTGGCGGTATAACTTTTACAGCTCCTACCCCAGGCGACATTTCCATGCAAAACTGGACTTGGGGTAATGACTATCGCCCCGGAACCGCCAAGGATAACCTCATTTATACTCGCCAACAACTCCAAGCTACCGGGCAGTTGAAATCAGATGGTTGGATGGGTGGATTGCGGATAGAAGCTTTGCGTAAAGCCGAGGAACACGCATTAGGTTATTTTTACTGGTTAGTAGCAGGTACTACAGATTCCCAACTAGGGAAGGCTGTCAAGCAGCCGCAATCGAATAATCGCTTTCTTGCTGGGCTGAATTCACCGATGGGGACAGCACATGGCTTGTCAAAATATCCGTATATGCGCGAAGGGCGACGTATCATTGGACGTCCTAGTTGGGGAGCACCTGGTGGCTTTAGTATTTGGGAAATTGATATTTCTCGCCGCAACTACGATGATGAATATTACCGCCAGGCACTTCCACCTGCTGAGTATCGCCGCTTAAAAGCAGCATTGTCTGGTTTAGAAGCTTTATCGGTGCTTACTGGACAAAAGCGCCCAGAAAACGTTGCTAGGCGAACTCGTTCTACTGTCTTCCCCGATGCGATAGGTATTGGTCACTATGCAATTGACTTCCATCCTTGCATGACCAAAAGCCCACCAGAAGCACCCGGAAATACGGAACGTGCAGGTGAAAGACGTGGTGCAGGACAAGCTTACCCCTTCCAAATAGCCCTGCGGGCGATGATTCCCCAAAAAATTGATAACTTGCTAGTCGGAGGTAAAAGTATTGCGACGAGCCACATTGCAGCGGCAGCGTATAGAGTACACTCTTTTGAATGGTCTGCTGGTGCTGCGGCGGGGACCACGGCTGCTTTTGCCTTGAAAAATAATATCGCTCCCTACCAATTAGTGGATGAATTACCAAAGATTGAACCGCAACTTATTGCCCTGCAAAGGTTGTTAAAAGAAAACGGCAACCCCACTGCTTTCCCAGATACCTCGATTTTTAATCAAAATTGGGAAGATTGGAAGTAGTCATTGGTCATTAGTCATTGGTCATTAGTAAAAACAAATGACCAATGACAAAGGACAAATGACAAGTGACTATGTACTAAACTGTTATTTGTGATGTAGTTTTGTAAAGACCCGTTGGCTAAGTATTCTTATGATTACAAGACTTTCAGCAGCTGTTTACGGGATGGCAACGGCACCAACTGTAGCTCCTGAACGGTCTAGTCAAGTTACCCGCAAGAGCTACCCGAATTATAAAGTCATTGTTTTGAACGATGATTTTAATACTTTTCAGCATGTCGCTGAGTGCTTGATGAAATATATTCCGGGGATGACTAGCGATCGCGCTTGGGAACTTACTAACCAGGTACACTACGAGGGTCAAGCCATTGTTTGGATTGGGCCCCAAGAACCAGCTGAACTTTATCACCAGCAGTTGCGTCGAGCTGGTTTAACAATGGCTCCTCTGGAAGCAGCGTAAAAATCATGACTAAACCCACCGCAGACACCCGTAAGGCAACACCTGCCAAAGATGGCAGATTAGTTTGGAATCACTCAACCCATATCTCTGGTCTGATTCCCATTTTGGAACGTCTCTGCAAGTTAGATGGAATTCAAACAATAACACCAGGAGAAATTGGAAGAGTGAAAGGTCACAGTCCAAAGTTGCAATTGCGGGTGTCTGTACCAATTCGTGGGGGTTTTAAAGTCATCGCACGTCAAGGTAAAACAGTGCAAGAAGTGTTTATCTTGACCACTTTGTCACAGGAACAACTCGAAGAAGCATTGGCGATCGCCATGCAAAAGTAATAGTTGGTAGTTGTTTGTTGTTTGTTACTTGTTTACCACCAACTACCAACCACCAACAACTAACTAACAACTATTCCTCAACCCGTCGCATTGCGAATTTGTGTAGAGGCAGGCTGACAATGCAAGAAAATGTTAAAAAATATGACAGAGCGGTAGTAATTCTCAAAGTCATTTGTAGAGCTTCCCAATTTGGTAAAAGAATTTTTTCAATGGCAAAAGCAACACAGTAAACGAGCCAATAAGAGAACGTCATTCTAAACAAAACTAGCTCTGTTGCGTCTGTATCATCTTTTTGCTGTTTGTTATCCAACAATATAATTAGACCGACAACACAAGCGACAAAAGAGACAGCAATAACAAATTCATGACAAATAAGATTTACCGAATGCATTTGTGCTTATCCCAAATGTTTTCTATTGAAGATCAGTCTAAAGGAATAGACCTACTGGGATAATTAAATAGTTACAAAATAAAATATAATACTACAAAATATGTAAATAATTGCTACGAATTAATAAATTAGTTATTAGTCCATAGTTTACAGTCAATAGTCATCAGGAAAAACTCTGGACTGTTGAATTGCGACCTGCCAAAATAGCAAAACTATAGGCGATCGCTAATCGCAGAAGCTTTAGAAGACGAATAATACTCATGTTGTCTTGATATGGAAGTTGGACATTCAGGTTATACACACTTGACGGAGATTTTGAAAAATTTGTCTCATGATGTGTCAATAGATTTTTACTGCGGGAGCGGTATGATGGGCAAATAAACAACACTTTTCAGATTTCAGATTTGTGTAGAAATATGTAGAAAAATGTGACATCAACCAATACCAAGTTGCATTCTAACATATCATTCTGTAGACGCTTCTGCGGCTACTCTACGAGGAGGGCTACGCCCTAAGTGTAGGGTAGAATCTCCGATATGCTACCCTACGAGGAGCTGCTGCGCGTCTATGCTGTCCTCAGCATGACAGATTACTTCATTGACTGCAACTTAGTAAGCTAAAGCACATTTAAATTGCACAATTATATTTTCTCAATCTCTTGTGGGGTGATCCGGACAGCCCGCCAAAGTTATGCAAATTAGATGTGGAACAGCTTAAAAGCAATTAAAAAGCCCCTCTATTTATGAAGAGGAGGCTTTTGTGTGGAGTATAAGTCCTGGCATCGAGCTATTTTGGCGGTCGGCAACCCGACAACTATCGTCGCCGCAGCAGCGTTTCACAACTGAGTTCGGGATGGGTTCAGAGTGGTTCCACCGCGCCATTGACACCAGGAAAACTTTTTGGTGTTTGTTGGTTGTTGGTGGTTGGTTGTAAAAAACTGCAAACAACTAACAACCATCAACCATCAACAAAACCCTGAAGACTGCACAGAGAAAGCGAAATTCACCAAAGTTTGTAGAGGTCAAGCCCTCGGTCTATTAGTACTCNTCAGCTTCATACATTACTGCACTTCCACTTAGAGCCTATAAACAGGTGTTCTACCTGTGACCTTACCTACTTAAAGTAGTGAGAGTACTCATCTTGAGGTGGGCTTCCCACTTAGATGCTTTCAGCGGTTATCCACTCCGTACTTGGCTACCCAGCGTCTACTCCTGGCGGAATAACTGGTACACCAGCGGTACGTTCCTCCCGGTCCTCTCGTACTAAGGAGGACTCCTCTCAATACTCTTACGCCTGCACCGGATATGGACCGAACTGTCTCACGACGTT